>NZ_JALKFU020000305.1 GCF_023242965.2 Frankia sp. AgKG'84/4 | reverse complement strand
GGGCGGCGCTGGCGGCGCCCTCGCCGCGGGTCGCCGAGATCGTGGCGGTCGCCCGGGAGGTGCTGGAGACCGAGGGCGTGGCGGCGCTGACGATGCGCCGCGTCGGCGAGGTGCTCGGGATCCGCGCCCCGTCGCTGTACAAGCATCTCGCCGGCAAGACGCAGTTGGAGACACGCCTCGTCGACGCGGCCCTCGTCGAGTTCGGCGACACGCTGCACGGGGTCGTCGACCGGGCGGACCCGGCCGGGGTGGTCACCGACCTGCTCGCCGCCTACCGCCGTTTCGCCCTCGAGCGCCCGAACCTCTACCGACTGGCCACCGCCGCCTCGATGCCGCGCGGCGAGCTGACCCCGGGCGTGGAGGCGTGGGCGGGTGAGCCGTTCTACCGGGCGACGGGCGAGCCGTACGTCGCCCAGGCGCTGTGGGCCGCCGCGCACGGCGCGGTCGTTCTCGAACTGGACGGCCGCTACCTGCCCGGGTCCGATCTGGACCGGACCTGGTCGGCCCTGGCGGCCGCGTTCGGCGGCCAGGGCCGACCAGGCGGCGCGGTCACCCGCGGGTGATCACGTCCGCGAGCACCGTGTCGATCCGGGCCAGCAGTGCCGGGTCCAGGGTGACGCCGGCGGCCCTGACGTTCTCCGTGACCTGCTCGGGCCGGGACGCGCCGATGATCGCCGAAGCGACGTTCTCGTTCTGCAGCACCCAGGCGACGGCGAGTTGGGCCATGGACAGGCCGGCGTCCGCGGCGATCGGGCGTAGTTCCTGCACCGCGGTGAGCACGTCGTCGCGCAGCAGCCCGGAGATGAACCCGGCGCCCGTGCCGCCGGTGGCCCGGCTGCCGCCGGGGGGCGGCTGGCCGGGCAGGTACTTGCCGGTGAGCACGCCCTGCGCGATCGGCGACCAGACGATCTGCGAGATGCCGGCCTTCTCACTGGTCGGCACGACCTCGGCCTCGATCGTGCGTACCAGCATCGAGTACTGCGGCTGGTTGGAGATGATCCGGTCGAAGCCGAGCTCGCCGGCGATCCGGACCGCGTCGGCGATCTGCGCGGCGGACCACTCGGACACCCCGACGTAGAGCACCTTCCCCGCGCGGACCAGGTCCTCGAAGGCCCGCAGGGTCTCCTCCAGCGGCACCGACTCGTCATAGCGGTGCGCCTGGTACAGGTCGAGGTGGTCGGTCTTCAGCCGGCGCAGGGACGCGTGCGCGGACTCGATGATGTGCTTGCGGCCGAGGCCGCGGTCGTTCTCCCCGGGCCCGGTCGGCCAGAAGACCTTGGTGAACAGTTCGTAGGACTCGCGGCGGACACCCTGCAGGGCGTCCCCGAGGACACTCTCCGCGCGGGTGCCGGCGTAGACGTCCGCCGTGTCAAAGGTGGTGATGCCCTCGTCGAAGGCGGTGCGCACACAGGACGTCGCGACCTCCGCCTCGATCTGGTCACCATGGGTGATCCAGTTGCCGTAGGAGATCTCGCTGACCGACAGGCCGCTGCGGCCCAGGCGTCGATGCTTCACACCGACAAACCTATGACCTGCCCGGACCGACCCGCCACAGTCCGGCACCCGAACCGGACCGTGGCCTTGTCCTCAGGTAGTCAGATCAAGCGGTCGGATGAGCTGGTCAGGTGGCCTGGCAGTCAGGGCCTGGGGTCGGCACGCGAGACCCGCGGGCGGGGCAGCCGCCAGCGGCGGGGGAGTAGGGCCCGCTGCGCGGCATAGGCCCGCACCCGGACCCGCGAGTCCGGGTAGCGGGCGCAGACCCGCCGGCTGACCTGCTGGGACAGCACGATCGAGTCGACGACCACCGCCACGATCCCGACCAGCATCAGCACGGTCGCGGCGAGGCGGACGGGGCCGATGGGCACCAGCCCGCCGACGAAGTACAGCACCGCGGCGATCAGGAAGAACGGGCCGATGTTGAGCCGGGTGTCGACGAAGTCCCGGGCGAGGACCCGCTCCGGCGCTCGCTCGCGCGGCGGCAGCCTGCTGACGTCGCCGGACATCATCGCCGCCCGGTAGTCCTGGCTCTGCCGGCGCCGGGCGGAGCGCGCCTCCTGCTTCGTCGTCGCCTTGCCGCTCGTCGCGGTGGTGGCCCGGGCGGCGCGGGCGTCGGCGCGCTTCGGGGTGGGCCGGCCCTTACCGCCGGCGCGGGGTGCCTGGTCGAGGTCCGCGGGCTGCACCTCGTGCTCGGCGACGGGTTCGGCGTCGGCGCCCCCGCGCCGTTTGAGCAGGGCCATCAGGGCAGAGCCAACATCTGATCGAGTGCCTTCCGGGCATAGGTGGCCACGTCCGGGTCGACCGCGATCTGGTTGACCGTCTCGCCGCGGACGAGCGCCTCCAGCGCCCAGACGAGGTGCGGCATGTCGATCCGGTTCATGGTGGAGCAGAAACACACCGTACGGTCCAGGAACACGATCGTCTTGTCGGGGTGGCGCAGGGCCAGCCGACGCACGAGGTTCAGCTCGGTACCGACCGCGAACGCCGAGCCGGCGGGTGCGGCGTCGACGACCGAGATGATGTACTCCGTCGAACCGACGAGGTCCGCGGCGGTGACGACCTCGCGCTGGCACTCCGGATGCACCAGCACGGTGACGTCGGGGACGCGGGCGCGCACCTCGTCGACACTGGCGCGGGTGAATCGTCCGTGCACCGAGCAGTGCCCGCGCCAGAGGATCATCTTCGCCTCGCGCAGTTGGCGGTGGGTGAGCCCGCCGCCGGGCCGGCGCGGATCGTAGACGACGCAGTCCGCGTCGGTCATCCCGAGCTCGTCGATCGCGGTGTTGCGGCCGAGGTGCTGGTCGGGCAGGAACAGCACCCGCGCGCCACCCCGTTCGCCGAAGGCCCAGTCCAGCGCGCGCCGCGCGTTCGACGAGGTGCAGATCGTGCCGTCGTGGCGGCCGGTGAATGCCTTGATCGCCGCGGAGGAGTTCATGTAGCTCACGGGCACCGTGTCCGTGGCGACGCCGGCGTCGAGCAGATCGTCCCAGGCCTGCTCGACCTGCTCGGCGGTCGCCATGTCGGCCATCGAGCAGCCGGCGGCCAGGTCCGGCAGGACGACCCGCTGGTGCGGGCCGGTGAGGATGTCGGCGCTCTCGGCCATGAAGTGCACGCCGCAGAAGATGATCGTGTCGGCCTGCGGACGTGCGGCGGCCTGCTGGGCGAGCTTGAACGAGTCGCCGGTGACGTCGGCGAACGCGATGACGTCGTCGCGCTGGTAGTGGTGACCGAGGATGAAGACCCGGTCGCCTAGCGCTGCCTTCGCGGCGGCGGCGCGGGTGGCCAGGCTCGGGTCCGCGGCCGCCGGCAGGTCCCCGGGGCAGTCCACGCCACGTTCGCTCGCCGGGTCCGAGCCGCGCCCGAGCAGCAGCAGGGCCAGGGGAGACGGGGCGACGCCCAGCTGGTCGAGGCCCGGGTCACTTCCCAGAACCGAGTCATTCCCGAGAACCGAGTCATTCCCGAGAACCGGGTTGATGGTCATGGCGCTCCTCCGGTCGACCGGCTGCCGCCGGGCGGTCCGCGAATGGTCCGGTCCGCGGATGGTCGGTCCGCGAATGGTCGGGAAGACTCTAACTCCCGATTGCCATCGTATGCGGAGCTCCGGCGGCCCGGCGCCGCGTTCGCCGGGTTCGCCGCAATTGCCGTCCACGGGCGCCGACTGGCGGGCGTGACATGTGAGTTGCGCGACTCCGAGGTGACCGGAGTCTCCCCGTCAGCGGTACAGCCGCATGGCCGGGCACCGGGACCGTCGCTACGATGGGAAGCGGATCCCGTCCGATGGTGTTGGGCATGTACGTCGGCGCAGTCGCTGTGCCGTGCCCGCGGTGGTCGCCGGCCACGCCGGTGGTGCCTCGGGCAGTCCGACCGGAGCGACCGACCGGAAGCGCAGTACCCGACCGGAACCAGTGATCCTGGCTCGCCAGGCACGTCACAGTATGGGCAGGAGTAGTCCCTATGACCGTTCAGGACACGACGGAGACCGTGACGCAGTCCTCGACCGCCGTCATCCTCACCGACACCGCCGCCGGCAAGGTCAAGAACCTGCTGGAGCAGGAGGGTCGGGATGACCTCAAGCTGCGCATCGCGGTGCAGCCGGGTGGCTGCTCGGGCATGCGCTACCAGCTCTTCTTCGATGAGCGGTCCCTCGACGGCGACACCGTCCTGGACTTCTCCGGTGTCAAGGTCGCCGTCGACCGGATGAGCATTCCCTACCTCGGTGGCGCGACCATCGACTTCGTCGACACGATCGAGAAGCAGGGTTTCACCATCGACAACCCGAACGCGCAGGGCTCCTGCGCCTGCGGCGACTCGTTCAACTAGTTCGCTGATCGGCTGCGTCGGGCGGTTGCCCCGAGGCGCTCGCGCGTCGCCGGGGCACCGTCGGGCGGCACGCCGTCGCGGTGGCGCCGCCCAGCGGCGCGCCGCTTTCTCCGGTGAAGCCCGTCGGGGCCGCAATGGCGGTCACGGCGGGCTTCACCGTTCTTGCGCCCAGTGGGACCCGAGGACGGGTGGGGCCCGGCGCGCACGGTGGTGCCGGTAGGCTCCTCGATCGTGCGTATTGCCGTGACGGGTTCCGTTGCCACTGACCACCTCATGCGCTTCCCAGGCCGGTTCGCCGAGCAGCTGCTCGCCGACCAGCTCGCGAAGGTCTCGCTGTCCTTCCTCGTGGACGAGCTCGTGATCCGGCGCGGCGGGGCCGCGGCCAACATCGCGTTCGGCCTCGGGCGGCTCGGCCTGCGCCCGATCCTCGTCGGCGCGGTCGGTGAGGACTTCGGCGACTACCGGGGCTGGCTGGACAGCAACGGCGTCGACACCGCGTCGGTGCGGGTGAGCGGGACCGCGCACACCGCCCGGTTCATCTGCACCACCGACGAGGACCTCAACCAGATCGCCTCCTTCTACCCGGGCGCGATGAACGAGGCTGCCGAGATCGAGCTCGCCCCCATCGCCGAGCGGGCCGGCGGCCTGGACCTGGTCCTCGTCAGCCCGAACAACCCGGCCGCGATGCTGCGCCACAGCGCCGAGTGCCGCGAGCGCGGCTACGCGTTCGCCGCCGACCCCTCCCAGCAGCTCGCCCTGCTCGACGGCCCGCAGATCCGCGAGCTCGTCACCGGCGCGGCCTACCTCTTCTGCAACGAGTACGAGAAGGCCCTGCTCGCCAGCAAGACCGGCTGGACGGACGAGGAGATCCGGGCCCAGGTCGGCGTGTGGGTCACGACCCTCGGCAAGGACGGCATCGCGATCGAGGTGCCGGGGGCGGAGCGGATCCGCGTCCCCGTGGTGCCCGCCCGGGACACCCCGGACCCGACCGGCGTCGGCGACGGGTTCCGCGCCGGCTTCCTCGCCGGGCTGTCCTGGGAGCTGCCGCTCGAGCGCGCCGCGCAGGTCGGCGCCCTGATCGCCACCCTGGTGCTGGAGACCGTCGGGCCGCAGGAGTACACCGTCGATCCGTCGGACGCGGTCAAGCGCCTGTCCGAGGCCTACGGCGCGGACGCCGCCGCCGAGATCGCCGAGCACCTGCCCACGGCCTGATCGGACCGTCCCGGTGCCGCCGCGGCTGGCCGAGGGGTCAGCCGCGGCGGCGGACGACGAACTCCTGCCCGCCGGTCGGCAGCTCCCGCGTCGCGATCAGGTCCTGACCGCGCAGCCGGCACCAGGCCGCCACGTCCGGGCCGGCCGCGGGGTCGTCCGCCCAGAGGGTGATCGTCTCGCCGGGGGCGACGCCGCCGAACGCGCGGGCCAGATCGATGATCGGCAGCGGGCATCGCCGGCCGCGCGCGTCGAGCACTCCGGGCGGCGGTGACGGCGACGGTGTCGGCGACATCATCCGCGGGCCGCGCCGAGATCGCTGGCGCCCAGCCGCGCCCGTACCTCGTGCACCACGCCTGGCAGGACGTCGAGCAGGGCATCGAGGTCTGCCCGGGTGGAGTCCCGCCCGAACGAGACCCGCAGGTTCCCGTGGCTCAGTGCCCCCATCGCGACCAGTACGTGGCTGGGGGTCAGCGCATCGGAGACGCAGCTCGATCCGGAGCTGACCGCGATCCCGGCCCGGTCCAGCCCCGCCAGCAGCGCCTCGCCCTCCACGTACAGGCAGGAAAAGGCACTGATATGCCCCACCGACCCGGCCGGGTCGGGGTCGCCGAGCAGCTCGACGTCGTCGATCAGCGCCGGCAGCCGGCGGCGCAGCTCGCCGACATAGCCCGCCAGCCGGCCCCGCTCCGCGGCGAGTTCCGTCGCGCGGGCGCCCAGCGCCGCTGCGGCCGCGACGATCGCCGGCACGTCCGGGTAGCCG
>NZ_JALKFU020000304.1 GCF_023242965.2 Frankia sp. AgKG'84/4 | reverse complement strand
GCCGGGGCCGTCGCCGCGGGTGTGCTCTGCCTCGCCGGCCTGGTCGCGACGCCGCTGAGCGCGGCGGGCGGGCTCGGCCCGCTGTGGCGCCAGCGTCACGAGGTCCGCCCGATCGAGAACATGGTCGCCGCCACGGCGGTCGCGCGCGGCTGGTACCGGCCGGGCGACGCTGTGGTCGTCGGTGGTCGCCTCGCCCGAGCCGGCTGGCTCTACGGCACCGAACTCAGCGACAGCACCGATACCAGCGACAGCACCGGGCACGGCGACGGCACGGGCACGGCGAACGCGCCGCGCCTCCCCAGATCGGCGACGACCTTTCTCGTCGAGGTCGGCCGCGGCGACGCCGCCCGGGCCGTGGCGGCACGCCGGGCGCGGCCGCGGGCCGTCCTGCTGTTCGTCCTCGCCTACGACCGGCGCGGCACCTCGGCGGAACTGTCCGCCCTGCGCCGAATCGGCTGGTGCCCGCGCGAGACCCGTGCGTTCCGCCTCACCGGCACCCTGTACGACCTGGGCCGCTGCGCGGACGCGCCGAGGCCGGCGCCCCCGCGCTCGTCCCCTCCGGCGCGCGGGCTCGGCGATAGGAACGCGACCGGGGGCCCATCCGCACGCCAAGATGCGAAAATGGGGCGACGTCCGCGGACCAGCCCGGAGATCAGAGTTCGGACAGGGTGAAGGGAGTGCCGGTGAGCATCGCGGGAAACGGCACCTGGCCCACCGACCGCCGCGGGGCGCCGGGCCGGGGCACGACCGTGCGGGCGACCCGCCAGGGCGACGCCGTCTGCGCCGCCCTCGCCGAGGCCGACGCCTTCACCAGTGCCCAGGACCTGCATGCGCGGCTGCGCGCGCAGGGCACCGCGGTCGGGCTCACCACCGTCTACCGGCACCTGCAGGTGCTGGTAGACCGCGGCGAGGTCGACATGATCCGCCGCGACGACGGCGAGACCGTCTACCGGCGCTGCGCCACCGAGGCCCACCATCATCATCTGGTCTGCCGGGTCTGCGGGCGGACCGTGGAGATCGCCGGGCCGGAGATCGAGGCCTGGACGGCCGCCGTCGCCGAGGCCGAGGGCTTCGTCGACGTCGCCCACACCGTGGAGATCTACGGCACCTGCGCGGGCTGCGCGGCGTCGGCCGCCCCCTAGTCCGTCGGCGTCGGGGCGAGTCCGGTGCAGCCACGCAGGGCGTTCCACCTGGCCAGGGCCTGTTCGGCGGCGGCGCCGGTCAGGGGCCGCGGCGCGCCGCCGACGATCCGGGCGGGCACCCAGGTCGCGTCGGTCGTCGCCCGGCCGGCCACCGTCAGCCGCAACACCCCGGACTCGGTGTTCGGCCCGGTGCCGGAGGAGTAGAAGACGAAGTTCCCCAGGCCGTAGTCGACGTACACACCGCTGTCCGCCCAGCCCGCACCGAGCAGGACGTGCGCGTGGCTGCCGACGACGACGTCCGCGCCGGCGGTGGCCAGCAGCGGGACGAGGGACCGCTGCGTCTCGCTGGGGCACTGCTGCTGCTCGACGCCCCAGTGCAGGTCGACGATGACCGTGTCCGCCTGCTGCCGGGCGGCCCGCACGGCCGCGACAAGCTTGTTGACCTGCTTCGCCGAGGCCAGCCCCGGTTTGCCTGGACCCGCCGTCCAGGCGGCGGCCAGCTCGTCGTCGAGGACCTGGGTGGCACCGATGACGGCGATCCGCTGGCCCTTCACCGTCGTGGTGTAGGGGGTGAAGGCACTGCTGTCGTCCAGGCCGATCCCGATCACCGGGTAGTGGGCGGCGGCGGCGTTGCGTAGCGAGTCCCGCAGCCCCACCTCGCCGAAGTCCATGCCGTGGTTGTTCGCCATGGTCACGACGTCGATGCCGGCCGCGCGCAGGGCCGTGAAAGCGCTGGCCGGCGCCCGGAACGTGAACTCCTTCGCGGCCGGCGTCCCGCCGTCGGTGACCGCGGTCTCCAGGTTCGCGATCGCCAGGTCGGCGCCGGCCAGCGTCGTCGAGATCGGGCCGATCGCCGTCGCCGGATCGGCCGCCAGCCGCTGCCCGGGCGCCCCGGCGAAGTGGATGTCCCCGCCGAACGCGATCGTCACCGGCTGGCCCGTCGGGCGGCGCGGCCCGGCACCGGCCGCCGCTGTCGTCGTGCTGATGACGCCGGCGGGCCGGGTGGTGCTCGCCGCGGAGGGGACGGCTGCCTTGCTGTCGTCGTAGGGAACGGCGCAGGCGACCACCGTCACGCACAGGACGGCGGCGGCTGCGAGCGCGCCACCCGCCGCGGTCGACCTCGGTCTTGCCCACCAGCGCGACGTCTTCCCCCGGTCCCACCCCATGGCGCGTTTCTCCGTCCGGCGGCCCGCAGCGTCAAGCCGCGCCGGGTCGCGTCCCTCGTCGAACCCGGCTGCCGCCCGGCCAACCGCCACTGTCGCATGGCAGGGCCGGCCGCGACCGTCGGATCCGCGACGTCGCCTGGTAGGCGCAGATCCTCACGCGCAGGGCCGAGGACTCCTCACAGGGCAAGCAGTGCCGGTGCGAGTTCGCGCCACTGGCGGCGCGGCAGCCCGCGGCGGTCGAAGTCCAGCACCTGCACGGCGACCTGGTCGGCGCCGGCGTCGAGATGTTCCTTCACCCGGCCGAGCAGCACGTCCGCGTCTCCCCACGGGACGATGGTGTCGACGAGGCGATCGGAGCCGCCGTCGGCGAAATCATCGTCGCCGAATCCGAACCGGCGCAGGTTGCTCGTGTAGTTCGGCAGCCGCAGGTACGAGCCGGTGTGCCGGCGGGCCAGCTCCCGGGCCTCGGTCGGGTCGGGGTGCAGCACGAACGCCTGCTCGGGGACGAGCAGCTTGGCCGGGCCGAGGATCTCCCGGGCGACGGCGGTGTGCTCCGGCGGGACGAAGTAGGTGTGGGCGCCGTCCGCGCGGTCGCGGGCGAGCCCGAGCATCTTCGGACCGAGCGCGGCGAGTACCCGCGGTGGTGTCCCGGCCGGCGGGACGGCGCGGTACTGCTCGGCCGCCATCCGGTCCATCTCCTCGAGATAGGCGGCCATCTGGGCCAGCGGGCGGGTGTAGGCGGCGCCGCGGATGTGCATCAGTTCGGCGTGCGAGACACCGAGGCCGAGCAGGAAGCGCTCGGGGAAGGCCTCGGCGAGGGCGAGCTGCGCGGCGGTCATCGTCAGCGGGTTGCGCGCGAGGATCTGCGCGATCCCGGTCGCGATCGTGATGCGGGAGGTCGCCGCGAGCGCGAGGCTCACGGTGACGAGCACCTCCCGGCCCTTGACCTCGCCGGTCCACAGCGTCGGGTAGCCGAGTTCGTCCAGCTCGGTGATCGCCTCTCGGACGACGCCGGCGGGCGAGAAGTCGAACTGTCCGCTCCAGACACCGACCTTCCCGATGTCCCGGCGGACCGGCGGTCGGGTCACGTCCTGCTCACTCATCACGGCGACACCGTACCGAGCCGGCCCGCGCCGCCCCGCGTAGCGTGCCAGATACGGGCTCCCGCAGATCCCAGATCAGGTTGCCAGCGGCCACCAAGGGTCTATCGTTGCTGAGTGTGACGGAGGTCATGCAGCTTCTCACCCCGGCCGGTCAACGGATCACCGTCGCTTCCCAGGCCATGTCGCCCGGACCGAGCCCGGCGGGCGAGCCGTGCCCACCCTCGGCGAACGCAGCCGCGGCCGGCGAGCTGACCGTCGCGGACATCGACCTGCCGGCGCAGATCGCCGACCTCACCGACGACGACCTGGTCGGCCTCTACCGGGACATGGTGCTGGTCCGCCGCCTCGACGAGGAGGCCACCAGCCTGCAGCGCCAGGGCGAGCTCGGCCTGTGGGCGAGCCTGCGCGGCCAGGAGGCGGCGCAGGTCGGCTCCGGCCGGGCGCTGGGCGCGCAGGACATGGCCTTCCCCTCGTACCGCGAACACGGCGTGGCCTGGTGCCGGGGCATCGACCCGATGGCGATCCTGGCGATCTTCCGGGGCAACAGCCTCGGCGGCTGGGATCCCGCCGAGCACGGCTTCGCCCTCTACTCGATCGTCGTCGGCGCCCAGACGCTGCACGCCACCGGCTACGCGATGGGCATGGCCCGGGACGGCTCGCCCGGCGCGGCCATCGTCTACTTCGGCGACGGCGCGTCCAGCGAGGGCGACGTCAACGAGGCCTTCGGTTGGGCCAGCGTGTTCCGGACGCCGCTGGTGTTCTTCTGCCAGAACAACCAGTGGGCCATCTCGGAGCCGGCCAGCAGGCAGAGCCGCACCGAGATCTTCCACCGGGCGAGCGGGTTCGGCTTCCCCAGCCTGCGGGTCGACGGCAACGACGTGCTGGCCTGCCTGGCGGTGACCAGATGGGCGCTGGCGACGGCCCGGGCCGGCGGCGGGCCGGTGCTGGTCGAGGCCGTGACCTATCGGATGGGCGCGCACACGACCGCCGACGACCCGACCCGCTACCGCGCGCCCGGCGAGCTCGACGCCTGGCGTCGGCGGGATCCGATCGACCGGATGCGGGCCCACCTCGGCGCGGCCGGTCTGCTCGACGAGGACCGCGAACGGCGCCTCGCGATCGAGGCCGACGCGTGCGCCCACGACCTGCGGACCCGGTGTCGGTCGATGCCCGACCCGGAACCTGCGAGTCTGTTCGACCATGTGCAGGTCACCGACACCGGACTGGTGTCGGTGCAGCGTTCGGCGTTCACGGCGGCCCCCGGCGACGGCGGCGACGGGCCGTACGTCCAGGGTGATCTCGACAGGAGGAGTGGGCTGGTGACGGGTGAGACGCGGGTATCCGGGCAGGCGTGGTGACCAGCGGGGCCGTCATCACCAACGGGCAGCGGGCGGACGCGGGCGCCGCGCCCGCCGCGCCGGCTCCGATCACGATGGCCAAGGCGCTCAACCTGGGCCTGCGCGCGGCGATGGCGGCCGATCCGAAGGTGCTCGTGATGGGTGAGGACGTCGGAACACTGGGCGGGGTGTTCCGGGTGACCGACGGGTTGCAGCAGGAGTTCGGCGAGCCGCGGGTCATCGACACGCCGCTCGCCGAGTCCGCGATCGTCGGGACGGCGATCGGCCTGGCCATGCGGGGCTACCGACCGGTGTGCGAGATCCAGTTCGACGGCTTCGTCTACCCGGCGTTCGACCAGATCGTCAGTCAGCTCGCGAAGCTGCACTACCGGTCGGCGGGCCGGATCCGGCTGCCGGTGACGATCCGGATCCCGTTCGGCGGTGGCATCGGCGCGGTCGAACACCACAGCGAGTCCCCGGAGGCGTATTTCTGCCACACGGCGGGCCTGAAGGTCGTCGCGTGTTCGAACCCGGCCGACGCCCACCTCATGATTCAGCAGGCGATCCGCTCCGACGATCCGGTGATCTTCCTGGAGCCGAAGCGCCGGTACTGGGAGAAGGCCGTCGTCGATCCCCGGCCGCTGACCGAACTGCCCGCGGCGGACACGACCGAGCTGCACCGCAGCATGGTGGCCCGCGCCGGCACCGACGCGACCCTGGTCGGCTACGGCCCCACCGTGCGGACCTGCCTGGACGCCGCCGAGGTCAGCGCCGCGGACGACAGCCGCTCGCTGGAGGTCATCGACCTGCGCTCGCTGTCCCCGCTCGACCTGACGCCGGTGCTGGACTCGGTGCGGCGCACCGGCCGGCTCGTCGTGGTGCACGAGGCGCCGTCGAACGTATCGCTGTCCGCGGAGGTCGCGGCCAGGGTCACCGAGGAGGCGTTCTACTCGCTGGAGGCGCCGGTACTGCGGGTGACCGGCTACGACACGCCCTACCCGCCGGCCCGGTTGGAGGACCACTACCTGCCGGACGTCGACCGGATCCTCGACGCCGTCGACCGGTCCTTCGGCTTCTGATCAGACCGCCACCGATTTCCGAACTGGGGTACGACCCGTGACGCAGCGACAGTTCCGGCTTCCCGACCTCGGGGAGGGGCTCACCGACGCCGACGTGGTCCGCTGGCTCGTCGAGGTCGGCGACGCCGTGACGGTGAACCAGCCGCTCGTGGAGGTGGAGACGGCCAAGGCGGTCGTCGAGATCCCGAGCCCGTTCGCCGGCGTGCTGGTCACGCGGCACGCGGAGGAGGGCAGCACGCTGGGCGTCGGCGAGCCGCTGCTGACGATCCGCACCGCCGAGGCCGAACCCGCGGACGGCGCGCCCGGCGGGGGCTCGGGCGCTGGCCACGCCGACCTGCCGCCGGGCGGCTCCGGGCCCCACGGCGTCGACGCCCACCCGGACGACGAACGCACCCCGGTGCTGGTCGGCTACGGACCGCGGACGAACCGGCCACTGCGCCGCGGCGCGCGGCGTCACCCCGTCC
>NZ_JALKFU020000303.1 GCF_023242965.2 Frankia sp. AgKG'84/4 | reverse complement strand
GCTGGCGGGTGTCGCGGCGCTGGCGGGTGTCGCGGGCAGCGCCACCCCGACGGCGACGGCGCCCGCCAGGCTCACCCCGAACGCTGACGTACGCAGAAGCCGGCCGGCTCGGGTCGGACCGCTGGGAGTACTCATCACCGAACTGCCTCGATTCCGTGGTGGCGTCCGGGCCACCCGTGGCCGGACGCCGATGGTCGCGGGCCGGCGTCGTCCGCTCGGCCTGGACCGAGCCTGTGCGCGCCAGGTGGGCGCAGGGTGAGACGGCGGTGAGAGCCCTCTCATCCGGGGAGGCGCGCGCCACCCGTGATCTCCGCCGGGTAGCGGTCCCGGGCCGGGCCTAGGATGTCCCGCATGGCGGATCAGCCGGAAATGTCGAGTCCCGCCGCTGGCGCCCGGGCGGTGCCGGAGGTGCAGGCTCGGGCCGGAACCTGGTCAATCGGCCTCGCGGCGCTAGGCCTGGTCGCGGTCATCGGTGGCCTGGCCGCCGGGGTCGTGTCCGTCGCAGGTGAGCCTCGCCCGCCGGACCTGGGCGGACCGATCCTGGCGCCCAGGTCCGCGCCCACTGCGACGTCCACCGCGACGCCGGCGCCTGTCTCGCGTACCGCGGGACGCCTGACCCCATTGCCACCGCAGGTGTTCGCGGAAGTTGGTGAGCAGCGTGCGGCGGCACCGGTGCCCGTCCGGGCGCTGCCGGTCGTCCCCGGGGGTGGCGCCGGGAGCCAGGCACTGATGCCGCCGCCGTCCAGCAGCGCCCCGGACACGCCGGGCCCCGCGCCAGCCGAGAGACCCCGATCGTAGGCCGCCGCCCCGGTCACCCGCCGCATGAGAACCTTCTCATGGTGTTCTCATCCGTGGCTTCGGCGCCGCCTGGACGCTGGAGCGCATGCCGCCCGGGCGGCCGCGGGCCCGCGGGCGGGGCAGCGGCCTGATGAGGATCCGCGCCGTGGCCGGATCCGCGCGGCTGCGCATCCTCGGCTGGCAGCTGCTGCTCGTGGCGCTGGCGCTGGGCGGCTCCGTACTGGCGGCCCGCCAGGTGCTGATGGCGCGCGTTGACGAGCGCGTGGACCAGGGCCTGGCCAAGGAGGTCAGCGAGCTGCGCCGGTTCGTCGACAAGAGTGCCGACCCGGCCACCGGACGGTCGCAGTTCGCCGACGTGCGCGCCCTGTTGGAGGCGCATCTCGAACGGGCGATTCCGGACCGCAACCAGACGATGCTCGCGCTCGTGGACGGCGCGCCGGCCTTCCGCAGCGCCGAGACGCCACCGTACCGGCTGGACACCGACCGGGCCGCGACCGCGGCCTTCGCGTCCTCGGTGGCGGCCGGCCAGCCGCACTACGGCCGGGTCGGCACCCCGGCCGGCGACGTGCGTTATGTCGCGGTGCCCGTGCGGATGCTGGGCCACCCGGAGCTGGGCGTGTTCGTGTCGGCCGTGTTCGTCGACCGGGAGCGCGCCGAGGTGGACGAGGTGGTCCGGGTGCTCGGCGTCGTCGGGTTCGGCGCGCTGGCCGTCGCCGGCGTCGCCGGCTGGCTGGTCGCCGGGCGGGTGCTCGCCCCGGTACGGATGGTCCGCCGGACCGCGCAGACGATCACGGAGACAGATCTGTCCCGGCGTATCCCGCTCGGCGGCGGGTGGGGCATCCGCCGCCGGCGCCAGGCCGCGGCGGTGCGACACCGCGGTGTCGCCGGCCGAGGTGGCGGAGCCGGGCGGGACGAGATCACGGAGTTGGCGCGGACATTCAACGGCATGCTGGACCGGCTCGAGAACGCGTTCGACACCCAGCGTGCCTTCGTCGACGACGCCGGCCACGAGCTGCGCACCCCGATCACCATCATCCGCGGGCATCTGGAGCTGCTCGGTGACGACCCGGACGACCGGGCGGAGACCGTCGCCCTCGTCCTGGACGAGCTCGACCGGATGAGCCGGATGGTCGATGACCTGCTGGTGCTCGCGAAGGCGGAGCAGCCCGACTTCCTGCGCCGCGAACCGATGGATCTCGCGGCGTTCACCACCGACCTGTTCGTCAAGACGCGGGCGCTGGCCCCACGCGCGTGGCGGCTCGACGCGGTCGGCGACGGCCGGGTGCCCGCCGACCGGCAGCGGCTCACCCAGGCGATGCTGCAGCTCGCGCAGAACGCCGCCGAGCACACCCCGACCGGCGGACCAATCGCGATCGGCTCGTCGGCCGATGACCGCGGCGCGCGCCTGTGGGTGACGGACTCCGGTCCCGGGGTGGCGCCGGGTGACCGGGCGCGCATCTTCGAACGCTTCGCCCGCGGTGCCTCCACGCGGGCGCCGTCCCCGGCGGGTGGTGGAGCGGGGCTCGGTCTCGCGATCGTGCGGGCGATCGCGACGGCGCACGGCGGCACCGTCCGGGTCGGCGGCGAGCCGGGCGAGGGCGCGACCTTCGCCCTGGAACTGCCCCTGGTGGACCAGGACTCCCGCAGCCACGACGGTTCTCCCGACCAGGGCGCACGTCCCGCCCCGGCGATCGAACCCGCCGCGCCGGACAGGGACGACGGTGAACCCCACACTCCGGCGGCGCGCGGCGGCGTGGCGCGCGGGCGCAGGCGGAGTGCGGCGGGTGGGAGGCGGAGATGAACCGGGTACTCATCGCCGAGGACGAGCGGCGGATCGCCTCGTTCGTGGCGAAGGGGCTGCGCTCCAACGGGTTCGCGCCGACCTGCGTGGGCGATGGCCAGTCGGCGCTGACGGTGGCCCTGTCCGGGGAGGTCGACCTGCTCGTCCTCGACATCGGCCTGCCGGACCTCGACGGCTTCGCGGTGCTGCGCCGGCTGCGCGCCGCCGGCTCGCGGCTGCCCGTGGTGATGCTCACCGCCCGCGACGGCGTGCGGGACACGGTCGCCGCTCTGGAAGGCGGAGCCGACGACTACATGAGCAAACCGTTCCGGTTCGAGGAGCTGCTGGCCCGGATTCGGCTGCGGCTGCGCCCGGACCGGCCCGACGGCGAGCAGACCGTGCTGCGCTGCGGCGAGCTCGCGCTGGATCTGCGCACCCGCCGGGCGCGGGTCGGCGACCGGGTCATCGATCTCACGGCGCGGGAGTTCGTCCTGGCCGAGACGTTCCTGCGCCACCCGGGCCAGGTACTCGCCCGGGAGCAGCTGCTGTCCGCCGTCTGGGGCTACGACCACGACCCCGGCAGCAACATCGTCGACGTTTACGTCGGCTACCTGCGCCGCAAGCTCGGCGCCGGCCGGATCACCACCCTGCGCGGCATGGGCTACCGTCTGGAGGAGCGGTGATCCCAGCGCGTGCGACCTGCTGGCCGGTCGAGGGCCGCGGCGCGCAGCGGCGACCCGAACGGGAGCACCTGCACCGTGTACACCTCGACGACGAGATCGAACGGATCGGCGAGCCAGCCCGCGGGCGGGTCCAACAGGTCCGCGACCGCATAGCGCACCGGCATCATCGGCATCGGACGGCCTGCCCGCGGACGAGGTATCTCCGCCGCCCCTTGTCTCCCGGTGACGCGATCGTGCGATCCCGAGACCGCAGACGATCACCGGCGTACCTGGGAGGGCCCGGCCCTCCTGTGCGACAACTCGGACGGGAGAGGACCAGCGCGGGCCGGTCAGATCAGGGCGGTGATGGCGATCGCGACGAACAGCAGCGTGAGGTAGGTGATCGACATGTGGAACAGCCGCATCGGGGACGGGTCCTCGCCCTGCTCGGTGCGCCGGACGATGCGATGTGCCTCGGCCAGGAACCAGCCGCCCAGAACAACCGCCGCGACCAGGTAGAACATGCCGGTGTGAGCGACCGGCGCGAGCGCGAGCGACACGGCGACCATCGCGTACGAGTAGAACAGGATCCGCCGCGTCACCGTCTCGGCGGACGCGACGACGGGCAGCATCGGGATCCCGGCGGCGGCGTAGTCGTCGCGGTACCGCATCGCCAGCGCCCAGAAATGCGGCGGCGTCCAGAAGAACACGATCGCGAACAGCAGCACCGCCGACCAGCTGACGGTGCCGGTCACGGCGGACCAGCCGATCAGCACCGGGAAGCAGCCAGCCGCGCCGCCGATGACGATGTTCGACGGCGTGCGGCGCTTGAGCCCCAGCGTGTAGACGAAGACGTAGAAGGCGATCGCGCCGACCGAGAGCAGCGCCGAGGGCCAGTTCACCAGCAGGCCGAACATCAGCGTGGAGGCGATGCCGGTGATGATGCCGAACACGAGCGCCTCGGTCGGCGTGACGGCGGCGCGGACCAGGGGGCGGCGCTTGGTGCGGCCCATCACCTGGTCGATGTCCCGGTCGACGTAGCAGTTGATCGTGTTGGCGCTGCCGGCGGAGAGCGTGCCGGCGGCCAGGGTCACCACGATCAGCCAGACCGAGGGCATGCCGTCACGGGCGAGCATCATCGCCGGCACGGTGGTGACGAGCAGCAACTCGACCACACGCAGCTTCATCAGCGCGACGTACGCGCGGGCCTTGGCCCCCAGCGCGGCGAGGCCGGAGACCCCGGCGCCGGGCACGACCCCGCCGGCCCCCGCGGCGCCGACGGCGAGCAAGGCGACCCCGTGGGAGCCGGCCACACCGTTTGAACCAGACACACCGTTCGAACCAGACACACCGTTCGAACCAGACACGCCGTTGGAACCAGACACACCGTTCGAACCAGACACACCGTTCGAACCAGACACGCCGTTGGAACCGGACACACCGTTGGAACCGGACACGCCGTTGGAACCGGACACGCCGTTCGAGGCGGACTTGCTGTGGGAGCCGGAGACCCCGTTCGAGCCGGACACGGAAACCCCGTTCGAAACGGACACGGAGACGCCGTTCGAGGCGGCCGCGGACACGCCGTTCGAACTGGTCACGCCTGGGGAGCCGGACACGCCGTTCGAGGGCACCGCGTCCTTGGCGACGGCGATGCCGTTGGACGCGGCGGCAGGACCGGCCGCGGGATTGCCCTCGGGCCGGGGGGACGCGGAGACGTCCGACCGCACCGGTCCGCGTGCGGTGAGGTGCCGGCGACGAAGGACGGCCTCGGTAGACAGAGCGACCTCGCGATCGGCGGGATCGGTGGGTGACCCGCGCTGGACGGAGCCCCGGAGACGGAGCGGAATGTGTTCTACGACGTGTCGGAGTCTAGCCGCCGGATCGCGGCGCACGCGCGGCGCCCAAGCCTTGAACGTCCGGCGATCCTGCGGTCTGGCTCACTCTTGCCCTCGCGCGGCCCTCCGGCCGGTCCGGGTCGCGACCAGCGCGATCCCGGTCCGAGACCGCCCGCCGCCCGACGGGGTGGCCGCACGGGTGGCCGAGGTCTCCCGTGGTGTGTCTCACGGCCGCCGTCAGGCCAGGTCCACACCGGCTGTTCTTCCAACTGCTACCTGGCCGTCACGGCGGCGCGCAGACTTGGATCAGACTGGTACGAGACTGGGATGCAGACGGTGCGGGCAGGGTACGGCCCGAAGGGGTCGGCGGTGGGTCGATGAGCCGGCCGCGGTGGACGCGGCCGGGAGGCCGCGCGCCGTTCCGGGCGCCCCACCGGTTTCGCCGCACCCGTTCGGGCATCATCACCAGCGCCGGGAATGGTTCGCACGGAACAGTTTGACCACCGGGTGAACGCCTGACCCGGGATGGATGGACGACCGCCCCGCGGAGAGGAAACACACCACCGATGAGCACCCCCCTGACCGAGCTCTCGGCCGCCGGCGTGGCGGTCTGGCTGGACGACATCAGCCGCCAGCGTCTGCGTACCGGAAACCTTGCCGACCTGGTCGCGCAGCGCGGCGTGGTCGGTGTCACCAGCAACCCGACGATCTTCCAGAAAGCGATCGGCGCCGGCGATGACTACGCCGAGCAGCTCGGAGACCTCGCCCTGCGCGGCGTGGACCTCGGCGAGGCGGTCCGCCTGATCACCGCGGCGGATGTCCGCGAGGCCTGCGACGTGCTGCGCGGCGCCTACGACGCCTCCGGCGGCGTGGACGGACGGGTCTCCTTGGAGGTCGACCCGCGCCTGGCCCACGACACCGAGCGCACCGTCGCCGAGGCGCGGGCGCTGTGGTGGCTCGTCGACCGCCCCAACCTGTTCATCAAAATCCCGGCGACGAAGGCCGGCCTGCCGGCGATCACCCGCACGCTGGCCGAGGGCATCAGCGTCAACGTCACGCTGATCTTCGGGCTGGACCGCTACGACGCCGTGATCGAGGCGTTCCAGAGCGGCGTCGAGCAGGCCGTGGGGGGGGGGGGGGGGGGGGCGGGCGGGGGGGCGGGGGGGGGGGGGGGGGGGGGGGGGGGGGGGGGGGGGGGGGGGGGGGGGGGGGGGGGGGGGGGGGGGGG
>NZ_JALKFU020000302.1 GCF_023242965.2 Frankia sp. AgKG'84/4 | reverse complement strand
CAGCAGCAGCCCCCGCCGCCGGGCCAGCAGTGGGGGCCGGGGCCGGGTGCGCCCGTTCCCGCGGGCCCGCCCGCGGGTGGCGCCCGGGTCAACCTGGACAAGGGGCGGGTGTCGCTCACGAAGGGGCAGAGCGTCTCGCTGGTGAAGACCGGCGCGCCGCCGCTGACCCGGGTGCGGATGGGGCTCGGCTGGGATCCGGCCCAGCGCGGCCGGACGATCGACCTGGACGCGTCCTGCATTCTGTTCGACGAGCGCGGCAAGGACGTCGACAAGGTCTGGTTCATGTCGAAGAAGGGCGCGCGCGGCGCGGTGCGTCACTCCGGCGACAACCTCACCGGTCAGGGCGACGGCGACGACGAGACGATCGCCGTCGACCTCTCCGCGCTGCCGCCCACCGTGGTCACGCTGATCTTCACGGTGAACAGCTTCCAGGGGCAGCCGTTCACCGAGGTCCGCAACGCCTACTGCCGGCTCTATGACGACGTCACCGGCCAGGAGCTGGTCCGCTTCGACCTGTCCGAGTCCAAGCCGTCGACCGGCCTGGTGATGTGCCGGGTCCAGCGGGAGCGGGGCGCGCCCACCTGGGCGATGACGGCGATCGGCGAGTTCCACGACGGCAAGACCGTGCGGGCGATGGTCGCGCCGTCGAAGCAGTACCTCTAGACCGCCACCCGTCGCCAGCAGGCGGATGGCTACCGTGAGTGACTACCATCCGGTTCGGTGGTGGCCACGGGAGGTGTCGACGGCATGGGCGACGCGGAGGAGACGGTCGGCACCGGCGCGCGGCGCCGGGAGCCGGCGGAACCAGGACGCAACGGGCGGCCGGCCGCGGCGGTGGCGCTGCTGGCCGCGGGGATCTCGGTGCTGCTCGCCGTCGGTCCGTTGCTGTTGCGTCCCGGTTCCCACCCCCGCCGGCCCGGCCGGGCCACCCCGACGGGCACGGCGCCGAACGTGCTGCGGGTCCCGCCGGGGATCACCCTGATCGCGACGCTCGAGCGGGACGTCCCCCGCTACGCCGAGCCGGACGGCGCCGCGGTGGGCATCGTGCCCGGACGCTGGCGGGACGCGGCCGCCGCGCTGCCCGTCATCGACCAGCGGCCGGGCTGGTTGCGGGTCCGGCTCGCACAACGGCCCAACGGGTCCACCGGCTGGGTGCGCCGTTCCGACGTGGGCCTGACCACCAGCCCCTACCGGATCGAGATCGACGCCCGGTCCGCCCGGCTGCGGCTCTACGACGACGACGCCGAGGTCATGGATGTGCCGGCGGGGGTGGGCACCCTCGAACACCCCACGCCGAGGGGCAACTACTTCGTCGCGCTGTTCGCCCCGTCGCCCGGCCCCGGATTCGGCGACGTGGTGCTGGTCACCTCGGCGCACTCGCCGCGGGCCACCGACTACGACGCCACCCTGGAGGCGAGCGTCGCCATCCTCGGCCCGCTCGGCACCGACGCCCAGATCGGCGTCGACGCTCAGATCGGCGTCGACGCTCAGCCAGGCGCAGTGGCACCGGGGCTGCGGGCCGGAGCGCGGGTGTCGCGGGGCTGCGTCCGCCTGCACCCGGCGGACCTTCGCCGGCTGCGGGCGGTGCCCCCGGGCACCCCGGTCGACATCATCGCCGAGGCCGAGGTCTGAAGCCCGGGGTGGGCCATTCGGCGGGCGCAGGCGCGGGCGCGGGTTGCGCTACCGGTGTGGACGGGTAGCCTCCGGCCGTGAACAGGTCAGTAGCGTCCTTCCGGCGCGGTATGTCCGATCGCCCGCGAAGCGGTCGGTGAGCCGGCATGCCTGCGCGTCCGGCCCCGTCCCGGGTGTACTGCCGGCGCCTGGCCGGCCTGCTCGTTCTCGACCCCAACGGCGACCAGGTCGGCCGGGTCCACGACGTGATCGTGACCCTGCGCCTCGGGCACGAGCCGCCGCGGGTGCTCGGCCTCGCCGTCGAGGTGCAGCGCCGGTCGATCTTCGTGCCGATCGGCCGGGTCACGGGAGTCGAGTCCGGCGCGGTCGTGCTGTCGTCGGCCCGGCTGAGCTGGCGGCGGTTCCAGCAGCGGCCGAACGAGACCCGGGTGCTCGGTGAGCTGCTCGACCGGCGGGTGACGTTCATCCCCAACAGCGACGGGTCCGTCGGTGAGGAGGTCACCGTCGTCGACGCGGCGATCGAGCCGATCCGGGGCGGCGACTGGGTGCTCGACCAGGTCGCCGTGCGCACCGGGCGGGGCCGGCGCGGTGAGGTGCGGACCGTGTCCTGGGACGAGGTCACCGGCTTCTCGCTGCCCGAGGAGGGGCAGGGCGCGGCGAACCTGCTGGCCGCGTTCGAGAAGCTGCGGCCGGCGGACCTGGCCACGCTGCTGCACGATCTGTCCGGCAAGCGCCGGGCCGAGGTCGCCGCCGCCCTCGACGACGAGAGGCTCGCCGACGTCTTGGAGGAGCTGCCCGAGGACGAGCAGGTGGAGCTGCTCGGCGGGCTGGCCGAGGAACGGGCCGCCGACGTGCTGGAGGCGATGGGGCCCGATGACGCCGCCGACCTGCTCGGCGAGCTGCCCGCGGAGGACGCCGAGCGACTGCTGCGGCTGATGGAGCCGGGCGAGGCCGCCGGGGTGCGCCGGCTGTTGCTCTACGCCGACGACACCGCCGGCGGGATCATGACCAGCGAGCCGGTGGTGCTCGCGCCGAGCGCGACGGTGGCCGAGGCGCTGGCCCGCATCCGGGAACCGGAGCTGACGCCGGCGCTGGCCGCCCAGGTCTACGTCGTCCGCCCGCCGTGCGAGACCCCGACCGGGCGCTACCTCGGCCTCGCGCACTTCCAGCGGCTGCTGCGCGAACCGCCCTCGACGCTGGTCGGCGGTGTGATCGACGTCGACATCACGTCGCTGCGCCCGGAGACCCCGCTCGCCGAGGTGACCCGCCACCTGGCCTCCTACAACCTGGTGGCGGCACCGGTGCTGGACTCCGCCGGGCGCCTCGTCGGTGTGGTGACCGTGGACGACGTCCTCGACCATCTGCTGCCGGCCGACTGGCGTGACCAGCAGCCCGACGCCGACGCCGAGACCGAGACCGAGACGACGCTCGGTGCGCTCGCCCCGCCACCGGCCGCCGGGGTGGCACCCGGCGACCGTGGTGAGATCGGCGCGAGCAGTCCGGGCACACCGTGATCCGCCGCCAGCGGGGCGGGCCGCGCCTGGACCAGCCGCGGCTCTCACGCCGCACGCTGGTGCGTCCCCCCTACGAGTCGGACGCGTTCGGTCGGCTCGCCGAACGGGTCGCCCGGTTCATCGGAACGGCGCGGTTCCTGGTCGTCCAGAGCATCGTCATCGTCCTGTGGATCATCTACAACCTGGTCGCGCCGGACGCGATCCGGTTCGACTCGTTCCCGTTCATCTTCCTGACCCTGGCGCTGTCGTTGCAGGCCGCGTACGCGGCACCGCTGATCCTGCTGGCGCAGAACCGCCAGGACGACCGGGATCGGGCGAACCTCGCCCAGGACCGTGAGCAGACCGTGCGGACCCGCGAGGACACCGAGTACCTGGCCCGCGAGGTGGCGGCGATGCGGATCACCATTGGCGAGCTGGCGACCCGTGACTTCCTGCGCTCGGAGCTTCGCGGACTACTCGCGGAGCTGGAGACCCCGCCGTCGCAGCGCGGGGACCAGACCGACCGGGACCGGCGCGAGCGGCGCCGGCGCCGGGACGGCGAACGGTCCTCCCGACGCGACCGTGACGCGACCGGCGGACCGGCGCGCTAGGCCAGCAGCAAACTAGGCCAGCAGCAAACTAGGCCAGCGCCAAACTAGGCCAGCGGCCGAGCTCAGGCCTGCCCGGGGACGCCGCGGCACAGTGTGAGCACCGCCATCGCGATCTCGACGCCGCGCGGGCCGAGCTGGTCCGCCCAGGACGCGATGATCTCGTTCTCGCGGGCGTGCTCGATGCGCGGGCCGCCCTCGACCGCGCGCAGCGCCTGGATCTGGCCGGACAGGTCGCGGCGGCTGGCCAGCAGCGCGCGTACCTGGGCGTCGATGTCGTCGATGAGCTGGCGTCCCTCGGCGATCGTGCTGATCGTCGGCGTGCCGTCCGCGGTGTCGGGACGGTCGACGAGGTTCTCCACGAATGGACCTTTCGGTCGGAGGTCCGGCACGCCCAGGCCACGACGACCCGGGTCGGACCGGGCCTGGGTCTGATGCTTGATCCGCGAGAGGTCAGCGGTTAAGCGGGGACCGAGCCCGGTCCCCATAAAACGGAGGCAGCAGCGCGCCGTAGCGCGTGGTGCGGCTGCCCTCCATGGCGTCAAGCATGCCAGCCGGGCGCGAATCCGTCCAGGAATGCGGCCGTCAGGGGATGCTCGTGAGGCCCTCGAACCCGCCCGGGTCGGCGTCCGGCGGGCGGGCGCCGGGGCCGGGGACGCGCCGGACCTGGGTCACGTCCACCTCCTGCCCGCAGGTCTCGCAGCGGCGGCGCTCGTCGACGGGTCCGCCGCAGCCGCGATGGATGATCCGGAACGGCGCCTGCCCGGCCATGACGTGCTGGTCACCCCACGTCATCAGGGCGTTCAGGACCGGCCAGACGTCCCGGCCCCGCTGGGTGAGCAGGTATTCGTGCCGCTCGGGTTGTTCCTGGTAGCGGTGGCGCTCGAAGACGCCCGCGGCGGTGAGCCGGGTCAGCCGGTCGCTGAGGACGGTGCGGGCGAGCCCGAGGCGGGACTGGAAGTCGGCGAAGCGGGTCACCCCCAGGCAGGCCTCGCGGACGATCAGCAGCGTCCAGCGGTCACCCAGGATCTCCAGGCTCGCGGCTATCGAGCAGTGCTGATCCTCGTAGGTCCGCGGCAGCATGCCGGAATTGTAGCGTGACCATACCGACCATGGTAGCTTCACGGGACCCACTAGGTAGCTTCACGGGACTCGCTGAGTCGCGCCATGGACTCGCCGGGTCGGTGCAAGCCACGATCCCCTGCGAGGTCGCCTGATGCGTGCGGACGCCCGTCTGCGCTGGGTCCTGCTCGTCACCTCGGCGGCGACGTTCGTCGCCAGCCTCGACCTGTTCGTCGTGAACGTCGCGTTCGGCGATCTGCAACGCGAGTTCCACCAGCCTGACCCGGCCGCGCTGTCCTGGGTGCTCAACGGTTACACGATCGCGCTCGCCGCGCTGCCGATCCCGTTCGGGCGCTTCGCCGACTCTTATGGCCGGCTGCGCGGTTTCGTCGCGGGGATGGCCCTGTTCGCCGCCGCCTCCGTGATGTGCGCCGCGGCGCCGTCGCTGACCTGGCTGATCGTCGCCCGGGTGATCCAGGGCGTCGGCGCCGCCGCGTTGCTGCCGACGTCGCTCGGCCTGCTGCTCGGCGAGTTCCCGCCGCGGCGGCGGCCCGCCGCGGTCGCCTCGTGGGCGGCCACCGGCTCGGTCGCCGCCGCCTTCGGCATGCCGGTCGGCGCCCTGCTGACCCGGCTCGACTGGCGGTTGATCTTCCTCGTCAACGTGCCGATCGTCGTGGTCACGCTGCTGGTGGCGCGCCGGGTGCTGGGCGAGTCGCGGGCGGCGGGCACCCCCGAGCGGCCTGACCTGGTCGGCACCGGGCTGCTGACCGCCGGGATCGCGCTGGTGACCCTCGGCCTGGTGCAGGCGGGAGACTGGGGTTGGGCGGCGCCCGCGACGCTCGCCGCGCTGGTCGGCGGCCTCGTCGCGGTCGCGGTGTTCCTGCGCCGGTGTGTCCGCCACCCCGCGCCGTTGCTGGAGCTCGACCTGTTCCGGGACCGGCGGTTCAGCGCGGCCGCCGGCGCGACCCTGCTGATGTTTGCCGGCTTCGGGGCGCTGCTGCTCGCCATGGTCCTGCTGCTCACCGACCTGTGGCGCCAGGATGTGCTCACGGCCGGCCTGGAGGTGGCCCCCTCCGGGATCGCCGCGGCGATCGTGTCAACGCTCGCCGCCGCGCGCCTCGGTGCCCGTGTCGGCTACCGGGCGACCGGCGCGGTCGGTTGCCTGCTGTTCGCCGTGTCGGCGCTCGTGTACCGCTTCGCGATCACGGCCACGCCCGACTACGCGCGGGTCATCCTGCCCGCCGAGATCCTCGGCGCGGTGGGGATCGGCCTGGTGATCCCGACGCTCGCGGCGGCGATCTCCGCGTCGCTGCCGGCCGCGCGCCGGGCTACCGGCAGCGCCGTGTTCGCGATGTCCCGCCAGCTCGGCACGGTCCTGGGAGTCAGCGCGACCGTGGCGTTGATGGCCGGTGCCGCCCACGGCTCCGTTGCCGGCTACCAGCGGGTATGGGTGTTCATCGCGGTCGCCGAGGCGGCCGCGGCGGCGGTGTGCCTCGCCCTCGCGGGACCACCCGGGCCGGCGACGGG
>NZ_JALKFU020000301.1 GCF_023242965.2 Frankia sp. AgKG'84/4 | reverse complement strand
CGTCTCGGCCGCGCCGCCGACGCCGCGCCGTCCTCGCCGCCGCGATCGCGGCGGTCGTGGTCGCCGCGGGTGTGGTCACCGCCGTCCTGCTCACCGGCGACGGCGGCAGCGGTGATGACGGCGGGAGCGGCGGCGACGGCGGGAACGGCGGCGACACGGCCGCGTCGGACGGTTTCACCTACACCGCCACCGGGCCGTGGCGGCTGAAGATCAGCGATCGTCAGTCCGGGAACGACACGGGGTGCACGCTGACGCCGCGTGCCGGTGCGAACCCGCCCGGGGTCACGGCGCCGGGGACGGTGTGGGGGACGGTGACCTACCAGGTCCACCTGACCGGCGAGTTCCATCTGGACGTCGACCATCCGGCCCCCGATTGCGTGGTCGAGGCCCTGCCCGGCGGCGGCGAGGCGACCCTGCCGTTCACCGCGTCGAACAACGGTGACAGCAGCGCCTTCCAGCCGCCCGCCGCCGTCAACGTGGAGGTCCGCGACTTCAACGGCGGCGAGGCATGCGAACTGACGCTGCGCGACGTCACCAGCGGCGTCGACATCGACGTCGCGACCGCCACCCTCGACGCGCCGACGGTGCGCCTCGACTCCGGCGCCCGCGACCAGGTGTACCTGGCCGCCAACGACTGCGTGGTCCGCATCAGCGCCGCGTCCTAGTGCGTGAGGTCGCGGTGTCCCGGCCTGCCCCGGCAGCGGGCGTCACAAGAGTCGTACCGGATGGCCGGCTGCTCGGTCAGCGGCGCCTGATCGGCGGTCGGCCGACCACCAGGGTGCCTCTTTACTGGCGAGGGCTGAGAGTTCCAGTCATTGTGTAAACGGTGGCCGACATACCTGCCAAGATGTACCAGCGGAGGCTGGCGGCGCCGCCCGGCCAACGTGCGGGACATCGGTGGGAACGCGTCGCGTGGTCACAGAGTTGTGATCATTTTGTCACGGTCGCTGATGTGACGACGGCCGTCCCGCAGCCCCGGCCCCGGCTCGCGATATCAGCTCCACGCCTCTGCTCGGCGGCTGCCCCGGCCCCGGGCGACCGCTGTCGGCGAAAGATGGCCGGGCGTTTGGGGCAGATAGCTGTACAGACGTTTGTTGATGGGCTGCTTATCCGTGATGATCCATATTTGCTCCGCATCCGCGGCCTCACTGCGTGGACCCGGTGATTACGCGCGTGGCGGGTTCGTATCGGGGATGGGTGACCTGCCTTCATCTCGTGGGCGGGCTGCCACACCTAGCTACCACGCCACGCGGAGGCCACATGGCGGGTCGACGAGTGACATGCGGGCGATGCAATGCTTCCATTGCCGAAAAGTCGTGTCCGACGCCTGTCCACCCAACAGGCGTACGACTCGGGCCGGGAAATCTACCGATTGAAAGCGTCCGGGCGATAATCGCAAAAGGGATGCTGCTCGTGCTGAAATAGAACCTCCGATGGGTATCATGGCGTCTTCGGCTCTAGGGTTATCTGAGCGGCAACCGGCAGGGCAACAGGGGAGGTGGGCAGAATGTCGATCGACAATAGTCAGATTTCCTTGCTGGCGCTGTGCCGGATTGACGGGCTGAGTCAGCACCTCATTGCGCGGGAGGCGCAGCGCCCCGACGGCCTGGAGCGTCTGTTGGCCGGCCAGACGACAGAGCAGTCGAGTGAGGCGAAGAGAAATGTTGAGCGCATCCGTGCTGCCTTGCCTCGTCTGGACGAGCTGAAAGACATCGCCCGAGAGGCGGTTGAGCAGGCTGGATCTGTCGATGCGGTTCTGCACACAGTTCTCGACGAGTCGTATCCAACCAATCTTCGGCTCATATTCAACCTTCCTCCTTTTCTGTTTGTGCGAGGCCAGCTCGAGGCGGACGATCTGCGAAGCGTTGCGGTGGTCGGCACCCGAAAGGCCACCGATGTCGGCCTTCGGCGCTCGGCATCAATGGCCCGTCTCCTGGTGGGACACGGCGTGACGGTGGTGTCGGGAATGGCGCGTGGTATCGACACCGCCGCGCATCAGGCTGCCCTCGCGGAAGACGGCAGAACAATTGCCGTGATAGGCACCGGTATTATGCAGTGCTATCCGGCGGAGAACAGAGGTCTCTGCGACGAGATAGCGGATAAAGGTGCCGTCGTGTCCCAGTTCTGGCCGGATTCTCCGCCGGCGAAGCATACCTTTCCGCGGCGTAACATCACGATGTCGGGTATCTCTCAGGGCACCGTGGTGATCGAGGCATCCAGCACCTCTGGCGCCAAAATGCAGGCAAGGTTCGCGCTGGAGCATGGAAAGAAGCTGTTCCTGCTGCGTAGTCTCGTAGACAGCCACGAATGGGCGGCCGAATATGCGGACCGGCCCGGGGTGCGCACGGTGGACAACGTGGAAGACGTGGTGACGTCTCTCGTGCCGCCCGAGCAGATCCGTGCGGCAGACGAACGGCGAGCGCAGCTCTCGTTCCAGTTCGGATAGTGCGGCGAGCCTGATATACGGGTCTTGGGTGGATGTTGGGTTGACGATGATTCCAGGGTGATCTTCCGTCGGGCTCCGTGTGGCACGAATCGACCCCCGCGATTCTAGGTGTCGACGGGTCCGGGGAGCTTCGCGGTCTGAAACGGCGGAGCGCAAACCAAACACTACGGATGCTCAAGCCGGCCGTCGACCAGAAAAGGTCGCGGGCGGCGCACTAGCATGGGCAAATGCTGCCATCGCCTGACGGCGACCTACCCGAGTCTCCGGGTTTCGGGCACTGCGACAAGTGCCCGCTGTGGGAGACAGGCACCTTCTCCGTGTGCTATGAATGCGCTCAAAGGAGCCTCGGTCAGGGGTGTGATGACATGTGCGCCGTCTGCGGGCAGCGGATTGCCGGTCGGGAGGTGTGTGTCAATCGGCTCTGCTCATCCGCTGACCGGCAATTCAACTGGAGCGCGCCAGTTGCGATGAAGGTCGGTCAGCTCGACCGGGTCATCCGCACCTGGAAGGATGATCGCAAGTGGGGCTATGGCGTGGCCCTGGGGAGAATCCTACTGGGACACCTTCAATCTAATCGGGATAAATTTGGGCGGTTTGACCTTATTATACCCAGTCCGAGTTATCGAGATAGCTTCTATGATCCACATTATGACTACACTGCATTTGTGCTGGCTCAGGCTCGGATGCACGATGAGTCCGGATTACCGTTCGCCGGTGACGAACCGGTGATCGAGAGGACCGCTCGGCTCCCGCGGATGCGCGAGGCAAGGAACTACCGGGAGCGAGAGAGGATCGCGCAGGAGCTGCGGGCGACGCTCAAGGTGCAGCGGCCCGATGTCATTCTGGGTAGAAGCGTGCTCGTCTTCGATGACGTCTTCACCACCGGACACAGCCTCAACGAGACGGCGCGAGCCCTTCGCGCGGCCGGCGCTGTGGAGGTCAGCCAGGTTGTTCTGGCCCGTCAGCCCTGGACAGAGCATTATTGCGGCCGCTGACGGCTCATCATGTGGAGCTGGCGGCCGGGGCAGGGCACTCAGCAGATGCGGGGGAGTTGTTCGCCGAGGGGGCGGTCGACGATGCGGGTGCCGCCGAAGGCGGTGCGGGCGACGACCATTCCCGGATGGTCGGTGGTCAGGGTGCCGATGATGGTGGCCGCACGGCCGGCGGGATGGGCCCGCATGGCGGCGAGGACGGCGTCGGCGTCGGCGGCGGCGACGAACGCGACGAGGCGGCCCTCGTTGGCGATGTGCAGCGGGTCCAGGCCGAGGAAGCCGCAGGCCGCCTCGACCGCCGGTGGCACCGGCACGGCGGACTCGGTGAACTCCACGCCGACCCGCGCGGCGCTTGCGATCTCGCACAGGGTGGTCGCGAGACCGCCGCGGGTCGGGTCGCGCAGCGCGTGCACGCCGGGGACGCTCGCGGCGAGCATCGCGTCGACCAGGCCGTGCAGCGGCGCGGTGTCGGAGCGGACGTCCCCGCCGAACTCCAGGTTCTCCCGGACGCTGAGCACCGCAATGCCATGCGCGCCGATCGGCCCGGACAGGATGATCCGGTCGCCAGGGGCGGCCCGGGTGGGGCGGACGTCCACGCCGGGCGGGACAAGGCCGAGGCCGCTGGTGTTCACGTACAGGCCATCGGCGAGGCCGCGTTCGACGACCTTCGTGTCGCCGGTGACGAGGCGCACCCCGCATGCCGCGGCGGCCCGGCCCATCGCCTCGGCGACCCGGGCGAGCACGGCGAGCTCCAGGCCCTCCTCCAGGATGAACCCGGCGGACAGCGCCACCGGTCGGGCGCCGCGGCAGGCCAGGTCGTTGACGGTGCCGTGCACGGCGAGCTCGCCGATCGAACCGCCGGGGAAGAACAGCGGGCGCACGACGTAGGAGTCGGTGGTGAACGCGACCCTGGCGCCGCCGATCCGCACGACCGCCGCGTCCGCCAGCCGGTCGCCGCCGGCCGGCCCGCCATCGTCTGGGCCGCCATCGTCTGGGCCGTCGTCGTCCCGGCCCGTACGGGCCAGGCGGGTGCCGTCCGTCGGATCCGGCGGGGTCGCGGCGGCGAACGCCGGGAGGAACAGGTGCTCGACCAGCTCCCCGGACAGCACCCCGCCACCGCCGTGGCCGAGCACGATCCGGTCGTGATCCCGCAGCGGCGCCGGGCAGGTCCAGCCGGTCAGGTCCGCGGTGCCGGTCAGGTCGGCGATGTCAGTCACGGTCCACCGCCGGGGTGGACGGGCCGGCCGGGGCGAGACGGCGGTACTGGAAGTAGGCGGCGCAGGCGCCCTCGGCGGAGACCATCGTCGCGCCGAGCGGGCGCCGGGGCGTGCAGGCCGTCCCGAAGGCGGGGCAGTCCGGCGGGCGGAGCAGGCCCCGCAGCACCTCACCGCTGTGACACGCCGCGGGCTCGGCGACCCGCACGTCCGCCACGTCGAAGCGGGTCTCGGCGTCGAGGTCGGCCCAGGCGGGCGAGAGCCGCCAGCCGGAGCGGGGGATCGTGCCGATGCCTCGCCAGGCGCGGTCGCACACGGTGAAGACGTCGGCGAGGATCATCCGGGCCGCCGGGTTGCCCTCCGGGCGCACCGCGCGGGGGTAGGCGTTCGCGAGCTCGGCCCGGCCCGACTCGAGCTGCTCGACGGCGTGACGGACGCCCTCGAGGACGTCCAGGGGCTCGAATCCGGTGACGACCACGGGCGTGCGGAAGGTGGCGACGAGGGGTTCGTACTGCTCGGTGCCCATCACCGTGCACACGTGGCCGGCGGCGAGGAACGCCGCGACCCGGTTGTCGGGGGCGGCGAGTACGGCCTCCATCGCCGGCGGCACGAGCACATGGCTGACGAGCATCGAGAAGTTCGTCAGCCACCGGCGCCGTGCCGTCACCGCCGCCATCGCCGCGGCCGGCGCGGTCGTCTCGAAGCCGACCGCAAAGAACACCACCTGCCGGTCTCGGTTGTTCTCGGCGATCCTGACGGCGTCCAGCGGCGAGTACACCACCCGGACGTCGCCGCCGCGGGCGCGGACCGAGAACAGGTCCGTCTCGCTGCCGGGGACCCGCAGCATGTCCCCGAACGAGCAGAAGATCACCTCGGGGCGGGCGGCGATCGCCAGCGCCCGGTCGATCATCTCCAGGGGGGTGACGCAGACCGGGCAGCCGGGGCCGTGGATGAACTCGACCTGGTCGGCGAGGAACTGGTCGAGCCCGTGGCGGATGATCGCGTGCGTCTGGCCGCCGCAGACCTCCATGACGGTCCAGCGCCGCCTCGCGGTCGCGGCGATCGTGTCCAGCAGTCGGCGGGCCAACGCCGGATCGTGGAACTCGGTCAGGTATTTCATCGCCCCACCCCGTCGGCCGGCTGCCGAGCGCCGAGTTCGTCGTCGAGCAGGCCGAGTTCGCGGAACGTCGCGAGCGTGCGGTGCGCGGCGGCCTCGTCGACGACGGTCAGCGCGAAGCCGGCGTGGATGATTGTGTAGTTCCCGATGGTCGCGCCCGGTAGGTAGGCCAGGCAGGCCGTGCGGGTGACACCGCCGAAGTCGACGGTCGCCATCCGGGTGCCGCGGTCGTCCCAGATCTTGGTGATCCGGCCCGGAATGCCCAGGCACATGGGTCAGGGTCCCTTCTCGTCGGTGGGCGGCGCCGGAACGCCGCCTGTGGTCGTGCCGCCTGTGGTCGTGCCGCCTGTGGTCGTGCCGCCTGTGGTCGTGCCGCCGGTCGTGGTGCCGCCCAGTGCGGCGACGACGGCCTGGCCGAGTGCCAGCCCGCCGTCGCCGGGCGGCACCACGTGGTGAACGAGAACCTCGAAGCCGGCGGACTCCAACCGGTCGCGGCAGGCCCGCAGCAGCGTGGCGTTGGCGAGGACCCCGCCGGTCAGCCCGACCAGGCCGACCCCGTGTCGGC
>NZ_JALKFU020000300.1 GCF_023242965.2 Frankia sp. AgKG'84/4 | reverse complement strand
CCGCCGCCGCCCGGGCGCTGGCCGCGGGCGCGTTGCCGCGACGAGCACGGGTCCTCGTCGACGGCTCCACGCGGGCGAGGCAGACCGCGCGGGCACTCGGCCTCGGCACACTGGCCGGCGAGGCGGGCATCCAGGTCGACCCGGCGCTACGCGACCTCGACGTCGGCACCTGGCGAGGCCGCGACCTCGCCGAGATCGCCCTCGACGACCTCCATCGCTGGCACGAGGAACCGGCCATGACGCCGCCCGGCGGCGAATCCCGGATCGACCTGTGCGCCCGGGTCGAGGCCTGGCTCGCCGACATCGGCGACGCGGAGCACGTCATCGCCGTGAGCCACCCGGCCGTCGTGCGCGCGGTGCTGCTGCACGCCCTGTCCTGCCCGCCGGAGGTCTTCTGGCGCATCGACGTGGCCCCGCTCACCGCGACCCTGCTGCACCGCCCCGCCTCCGGCGGCGACCCCGCGTCAACCACTCCCTGGACGCTCACCCACGCCTGCCGGCCGTTGTAGAACGCCGGCCCGCGCGACGACCCAGCTTCCGAGCCGAATTGCGCTTTGGTTGTGCTCGGCCGTCGGGTCGGATCCGCTCAGAGCTGGCCGTGGCGGGGCGGGGGCGTGCCGGTGAGCAGCCAGCGGCCGATGTGCTGGACCTTCCAGCGGCTCGGGTCGTGCAGGGTGTGGGTGCGCCCGTCGCGCCAGTGGCGGTGGAGGTTGAGGGCGCCGGCGGCGCTGCGGGTACCGCCGAGCTCGAACAACTCGGCCGCGGCCCGCACGGCCGCCCGCGCCCCCGCGACCTTCGCGACGGCGGTGGCGATCGAGGCGCGGGCAGTGCTGTCGTCGGTGGGATCGAGCTCGGCCGCGTCGATAGCCGCGGCCGCCTCGCGCAGAAGCGCTTCCGCGGCCCGGACGTCGATTTCCAGTTCGCCGGCCTGCTGGATGAGCAGCGGGTCGTCGGCGGCCCGGTCGACGCCGGCATCGGCCCATGGCCGCGCCTTCGCGACCACCCCGACAGCGGCGTCGAGCGCCCCGCGGGCTATTCCGGTGTCCAGCGCGGCGTGCAGGACCTGGGCGCGGGCGCCATAGGTCGTCGGCCCGTCGAAAAGGGAGGTGAAGGCGACGATCTGGTCAGCGTCCACGGCCACGCCGTCGAGACGGACGGTGCCGCTGGCGGTGGTGCGCTGGCCCATGCCGTCCCAGTCGTCCTCGACAGTCACCCCAGGGGAATCACGACGGATGTAGGCCAACGCTTTGCGGCGCGTGCCATCGGGCCCGGGAGGCTCATCGGCGAGGACAGCCCGCACGACGAGCCAGTGCGCGAACAGCGCCCCGGTGCAGTAGTACTTCTCGCCAGACAGCACGTATCCGCCGTCCTGCCTGCGGCGCAGGGTGGTGGCGTCCTCCGTGATCGTCCGGCCGCCGCGCTCGGTCTGCGCATTGGCGAAGCGGTGGCCGGCGAGGGCCTCCGCGAAGAAGCGGCGCTGTTGGTTGTCGTCGCCCTGGCGGCGCAACGCGTCGAGGAAGACAAAGTGGCTGTGCGGGATCTGGGCGAGGCTGGCGTCCGCGGTGGCCAGCACCCGGAAGATTTCCGCCAGGGTCGCGACCGAAACGTCGACCCCGCCGAACGGCGCCGGCACGGTGACCCCGAGCAGCCCCGAGGCGGACAGCTGCTCGACCTGATCGGAGGGCAGCACCCGGCCCGCGTCCCGCGCCGCGGCGCCGACGGCGAACCGGGCCGCGATCCCGCGGGCAACCGCGACCGCCTCGGCATCGGAGCGCGGTACCGGCACCGGCGGCTGGTCGGCAGCGACGATCTTGGCTGTCCCGGCGGCGAACGGGTTATCGGACACGGGCAACATCTCCCACCTCGGCGTACGTGCCGGCCCACGGGAACGGAACAGGCGGCGCGCTTGTCGGCCGGGCAGGGGCCTGGCGACTCGAACGCGACGGACACGCGTCGGTCATCATGACCGGCCCGCGTCCCCACGTCGACGTCCGCTGCCCGACATCGATCCGCCTCCCGGCGGCGCCACGGACCACTATGTGTGGCGTGCGAGGTCGGGAAGGTCTCCCGCGTGGGCGGGGACGACGCGTGCTGGCCCGCAGCAGTTGGCCGGGAGGCGATCAGATCCTACCAGCGCAGTACCAGGCGGTCTCGTGCGGCCGGCTGGGTGATTGCGACCGCGCTTCAGCCCAGGTCGAGGAGTTGTTCGTGGAAACCGCCGAAGGCGCGGGTGCGGTCGACGAGGTGGATCTCCAGGATCCAGTGGCAGACGCGGCCGTCGTGGTCGAGGCGGCGCATCGGCTGGTCGCTGCCCGGCGTCACGTAGTACTCGATCTTGTTGCCGGGGATGCGGACGTGCGGGAACTCGCCGACGAGGTGGCCGGCGATCGGGCCGCCGAACGACCAGCCGGCCTGCTCGGCGAGGCGACCGACGGCGGCGTAGAGCTCGGCGCCGGTGATGTCGGGGTGGGCCTCGAAGTGGCGCTGGCCGGCGTCGAAGATTCGCGGTAGGTCAGCGAGCAGGCGGTGCTTGATCGGGTCGTCGCCGAGGACGAACGTGCGGCCGAAATCAGCCTCCCAGCCCTCGAAGACCGGGCCGAAGTCGGCGAAGGCGATGTCGTCGTCGCCGATCAGGCGGTCGGGCGGGTTGTCGTCGTAGGGGTGCAGGGTGTTCGGTCCGGCGCGGACGATGCGCTTGTGCCAGTGCCGCTCGACGCCGAACATCTCGTGGGCGAGGTCGCGGATGGCATCGCTGACCTGCCGTTCCGTGCGGCCGGGAGCGACCAGCCCGCGGGCCGCCACCTCGTCGAACAGCTCCCGCGCCCGCGCCTGCGCGGCGAGCAGGCGCTCCGCCCGTCCGGACTCTGGCTCCACGTTGCCCATCGTAGGTGGCCGTCGAGACGCCCCGCCGTCGGCGCCTGCCGGCCCGGCGGGTCCCCGACCCCCTGTCCCACACCGGCAGCATCAGCGGAAACAATGCAGGCGGACCTGAGCCGGTCGGGCCGGCGTGACACGAGGAGGCCCAGCACATGGACGCCGCGGATCCGCCCACCACCGGCCCGGACCCGGACCCGGACCCGGACGAGGCAGCCCTCATCGACGCCGCTCGGGCGGGGGACGCCGACGCGTTCCGCCGGCTGGTGACACCACTGCAGCCGCGGTTGCGCGCGCATTGTTACCGGATGCTCGGCTCGTTGTACGACGCCGAGGACGCGTTGCAGGACACGCTGCTCAAAGCCTGGCAGAACCTGGGTGGCTTCGACGGCCGGGCGAAGATCAGTACCTGGCTGTATCGGATCGCGACGACGACGTGCCTGAACGCGATCCGCAGCCGGTCGCGACGCGCGCTGCCGCTCGACACCGGGTTCCGGGCGTCCGGGCCGGGCGACGCGACGGGCACGCCGGTCGCCGAGTCGGCGTGGTTGGAGCCCTTCCCGGACGCGGCCCTCGGGCTCACCGCCGAACCGGACCCGCAGGAGTCCTACGAGCTGCGCGAAAGCGTCGAGCTGGCGCTGGTCGCGGCCTGGCAGCATCTGCCGGCGAACCAGCGGGCGGCGCTGATCCTCACCGACGTGCTCGGCTATCCGGCCCGTGACGCGGCGAGCCTGCTCGAGACGACGACCGGTGCGCTCAACAGCGCCCTACAGCGCGCCCGCGTCGTGGTCGCCGAGAAGGTGCCGGCGCAGTCGCAGCAGGCCACGCTGCGCCAGGTCGGCGACACGAGGATCGACGCGGCCGTCGAGCGGTTCCGCACCGCGATGGACGCCGCCGACGTCGACGCGGTCGTCGACCAGCTGCGCGAGGACGCGACGTGGTCGATGCCGCCGCAGCCGGCGTGGTTCGCCGGGCGTGCCGCGATCGCCGCGTTCCTCGTCGAGAACCCGTTCCAGTACTTCCGCTGGCGCAGCGTGGTGACCCGGGCGAACGGCCAGCCGGCGCTGGCCGCCTACTCGGTGCTCGCCACCGACCCGCCGGACGCCCCCTACCTGCCGCACGCGATCAACGTGCTGGCCTTCGACGGCGACCGCATCGCCGAGGTCACGACGTTCCTCGACGTCACCCGCCGCGGCATCACCGGCCCGGACTTCCGCGCCTTCACCGACACCGGCCTGTTCACCCGCTTCGGTCTTCCCGCGTCCCTTCCGGCCTGACGGGCTGTCCGCCGTCCACAACACGCCGAGGACGGTGGCGAACAGCGAGGACACCGGGGTGTCCGCTCACGGCCGGGCGCGACGGGTCTCCTCGAGGACGCGGGTGAGCAGCGCGGCCGCGTAGTGGTCGATCGGCGGGACCTGGCCGGCCGGCAGCAGGCCGCGCTCGATGATCAGGCGCGTCACCCGGGCGGCGAGCAGCGTGTGGCGCACCGACGCGAACAGCAGGTAGGCGTCCAGGTCGGCCAGCGGGCGGCCGAGCAGGTCGGCGTAGCGCGCCTCGGTGGCGGCGCGCCCGGGCAGTCCGGGCAGGCGGGCGACCCCCACGCCCTCGCTGAGGTGGCGGTCGAGGTGCAGGTACCAGGCGAGGTCCGTCTCGGGCTGGCCGAGGGACATCATCTCCCAGTCGAGCACCGCCGCGACCCGCTCGCCGGCGGCCGCGAAGATCAGGTTGCCGAGCCGGGCGTCGCCCCAGAGCAGCCGGGGCGGGTGCCGCTCGGCCGGCGGATGCGCGCGCAGCCAGGTGAGGGCGGCGCCGACGGTCTCGGCGCTGTCGTCGGCGAGGGCGAAGAAGTCCAGGTGCCGCTCGTAGGCGGCGAGCTGCTGGGCCAGGCCGGTCGGGCCGTACTCGGGCTGCCCGGCGAACTCGACGCCGAGCGCCACCGGGTCCAGCCGGTGCACCCGGGCCATCGCGGCCAGGCCCGCGTCCCACACCCGGGCCTGGCCGTCGTCATCGAGCTCCGACGGGAAGCCACCCAGGTGGTAGGGCGGAATGTCGGGCGGCACCTGCCCGTCGACAAGACCGAGGACGACGAACGGCGACCCGAGCACCGTCGGATCGGGCTCATACCCATACACCGGCGCGACGCCGACCCGGCCGTCGCTGGCGAGGATCTCCATCAGCCGGAACTCGTCGGCGAACCGGTCCCACGGGTAGAGCCGGTAACGCCGTGGTGCGAACCGCAGCACCAGCGGCCGGGACACCCGCTGCCCATCCGCGCCGATCCGCTCCGCCGGCAGCCGCATCAGCTCCGCCGAGAGTCCCTGCCCCCGGGGCGTGCTCGGCTCCCCCAACTCCCAACGGACGGCTTCGCCCGCCGGCGCGTCGCCGAGGACCCACCCAGGACCGGGCGGATGGTCGGCGAGCCACGCCGCCAGCGCGCGGCGCAGGCGCCGCGGGTCAGCCGCCGCGGTGGAACTCAGGTACGGTCCTGGATCTCCCGGACCGCCCGGTCGATGTGCTCGCTGTGCTTGTTGCCGGTGCGGTCGTCGATCACATCGCCGAGCTTCTCGGCCGCGGCGTCGACCTTGTCGTCGTGCTTCTCGGCCAGGTCACCGAGCTTGTCGAACGCACCCTTGAAGTCCACCATCGAACGCTCCCTCCGTCATGGCGTGCCGCGTGGGTGTCAGCCCGCCGCTCGGCCGTGCCCGGCCCACCTCTCAGCGTCGCCAGGAAGAACGATACCGAGCGGAACGGCCCGATCGGTACGTTCCCGGTTCAGCCGGGACCGAAGATCGGCCCGATCGGCGGGACGTGCACCTCGACGTCGATGCCCCGGCCAGCCGGGCCAGGGACGCCCCTGGGACCGGCGGGACCGGTCACCGGCGCGTAGTCGACGTGGGCGCCGGTGAGCTCGGACCGCACCGTCAGGCCGGTGTCACCGACGGTCCCGGCCGCCGGTGTTCGTCAGGGCGTAGGTCGACGATGCCGGCAACGCGAAGGACGGTTGCCGCGAAGCCGGCGCTGACGTCAGCCGCTGTGGTGACCACGACGACATCGCAGGTCTTCGACTCCCCGGGCAGGAGGTTGCCGCTCCGATTACATGGAGTAACCATCGGGCGATGGTGTCAGGCTCCGCGCACCCGTCCCGCGTCCCGCGTGTCGCGGACGCCGCATGCCGACGGCCTGCGCCCTACCGGTCCGGGCTGGCGCGGTCGACCTGGGTCGCGGGCCGGCGGCGGAGCAGGAGCAGGGTGGCGTCATCGTCGCTGTCGGGGTCGCGGCAGCCGTCGAACAGCTCGTCGCCGAGGTCGCGCAGGGCCGGGGCGGTGGGCGCGGTGCGGGCGGCGCGGGTCCGCAGCCGTTCGATGCCGACGTCGGGCGCCTCGCCGCGCCGCTCGGTGAGGCCGTCGCTGAACAGCACCAGCGTGTCCCCGGGGGCGAGGCGGAGGGTGGTCACGGGGCCGGTGGC
>NZ_JALKFU020000002.1 GCF_023242965.2 Frankia sp. AgKG'84/4 | reverse complement strand
GCTCCCCCCAGGCCGCGACCAGCGGGCGCAGCAGCGCGCCGACCAGGCCCGTCAGAACGGCCGGGGTCACCGGCGGCACGGCGGCGAACAGGGCCGGGCGCTCGCCCAGAGCGTTCTCGACCGCGTCCGCCCAGGCCCCGGCGGTGAGCGCGTCGTCGAGGCGCTGGTGCACGTAGGCGCCGAGCAGCTCGCCGCGGCGCCGCGGCGCGCGGGAGAGCTGGTGCAGGTGATTGCCGCGGGCCAGCGCGGTGTTCAGGTAGAGCTGCCAGTAGGCGCCGACGGTCGTGGTGAGCCCCGCCGCGGCGAGCAGCGCCGCCCAGTCGTCGCTGGCGCTCGCCCAGCGCCGGTAGTCGTCGAGCAGGAGCGTGCGGGCGCCCGGATGGGCCCGGTCGAACTCGCCGAGGGCGGCGCGGGCCGTCGCCGTGCGGGCCGCCGGCAAATACGCCGAGAGCTGCAGCAGCGCGAACGTCGTCGCCTCGCGGCGGTCGCGGGTGCCGCGCAGCACCGCGAACGCGTCACCCGGATGGTCGCGGCGCGCCTCCCAGTAGCCGACCACCTCCCCCACCAGCGCACGAAACGCTCCCTCGCCGGCCCGGCCGCCGGGCGGGGCGGGGCGGTCCTCGGCCAGGTGGGAGAACAGGTGGCGTTCGAGCACCGGCTGGGCGAGCGCGGCGCGCAGCCGGTTCGCCGGGCCGTAGAAATCGTCGATGTCGTGCTCGGCGGCGTCGTTGCGTTCCGCCGGCAGGTAGAGCAGGTCCGCGTCGTAGATGTTGCGCAGCATCCGGTGCCCGAGCAGGCCGGACAGCTTCAGCGCCTGCTCACCCCGCAGCGGCGCGCCGTAGTTCAGCCAGCGCAGGTCGTCCGGGCGGACGGGGCGCCGGTACGGGTTGTTCTCGGTGGTCAGCTCCTCCCATTCGGCCGCACGGAAGGCGGGGTTCGCCGCGAACGAGCGCACCAGCGCGTGCCCGTCCACGCCCAGCTGGGCGACCTCGACCACGCTGGCCAGGTCGCTGGCGGCGGACCTGGCCGGCGCCGTCTGATCCACTGTCACAGGATCTCCTCTGCGCTGGAACGGTGAGGGCCGCCGGTGCGGCCGGAGCGGTCGAAGGAGTCGCCGGCGAGGCGGCGGGCGAGGCCCTCGACGGTGGGATGCGTGTAGAGGTCGAGCAGCGGCACCGGCCGGCCCAGGCGCCGTTCGAGGCGCGCCTGGACCCCGGTGAGCAGCAGGGAGTGGCCGCCGAGGGCGAAGAAGTCGTCGCGGGCGTCGACCGTGGTCACGGTCAGGTCGAGGACCTCCGACCAGGCCCGCGCGATGTGCCGCGCCACGTCGTCGGCGGGCACGACCCGGTCCGCGCGCACACCGCCCATGGGCAGCTGCGCGACGGGCACGACCGCGGCCGGGACCATGTGCGCGGGCAGCCGTTCGGCCAGCCAGACCCGCGGGTCCGCCGCCTCGCGGGTCGGCGTGGCCGCGCTCACCCAGTAGGCCAGCAGCTCGTCGGCGCCGTCCTCGCCCGGGGCGAGGACCACCTCGGCGTCGCGCACGGCGGGATGGCGCCGCAGCACCTGTTCGATCTCCGCGAGCTCCACCCGGAAGCCGCGGATCTTCACCTGGCCGTCGGCGCGGCCGACGAACTCGATCTCCCCGTCGGCGCGGAACCGGGCGAGGTCCCCGGTGGCGTACATCCGGCTGCCCGGGACCTTGCTGAACGGGTCGGGCACGAACCGGTCGGCGGTGCGGCGCGAGTCGTCGAGATAGCCGCGGGCGAGCGGCAGGCCGCCGATGAACAGCTCGCCGACGGTGCCGACCGGCACCGGGTCGTACTCGGCGTCCAGGACGCGGACCTGGGCGTTCGGGTTCGGCCGGCCGATGGACACGTGGGCCGCCGCCGTCGCCGGCTCGTACACCCGGCAGGACACGCCGATCGTCGCCTCGGCGGGGCCGTAGCCGTGGAACATCCACGCCTGCCAGCGCTCGCGGAAACGCCGGTACATGGCGTCGTCCATCACCTCGCCGCCGCACCAGACGTAGCGCAGCGAGCGGCCCGCGGCGACACCGCCGGGATGATCGAGCATCGCCGCGAGCATGGACGTCGTGACGTAGATGAACGTCACGGCCTGGTCGTGGATGATCTCCAGGAGCGCGCCGGCGGCGTCCTGCGTCCCCGGCGGCGCGACGACGAGACGGGCGCCGGCGATCAGCGGCAGGAAGATCTCGTTGACGGCGATGTCGATGTCCAGCGGCGAGCGGTGCAGCACGACGTCGTCGCCGGTGAGCCGCAGCAGGTCGACCTGCCAGCGCAGCCGGTTGCAGATCGCCTGGTGCCGGATGGCGACGCCCTTCGGCGTCCCGGTCGACCCGGAGGTGTAGGCGACGTAGGCGAGGTTCTCCATCTCCACGCCGCTGTCGGCGTCGGCCGCGGCGGTTCCGGCGAGGGGCGGCGCCGGGTGGTCCGGGTCGGTGTCGACCGGCGTGACCAGCACGCCGGTCGGGTCGAGCTGGAAGACCCGGGTGGAGGCGATGGCGGGCGACGCGGGGACCGCACTGCCATCGGCGGTGATGACCGCGGCGATGCGGGCGCCGTCGGCCACCTCGTCGAGGCGCCGCGCCGGCCAGGAGGCGTCGAGGGGGACGAACGCCCCGCCGGCGCGCAGCACGCCGAGCAGGCGGCGCATCTCCGCGAGCGCCTCCCGCCCGGTCCGCGACACCTGCGTGATCGCCTGCTTCGCCTGCGGCGCCGAGCTGTCCAGCACGAACTCCGCGCCGTCGGCGAGGGCGATCATCACCGACAGGTTGTGGGCGACGACGTCGTGCATCTCGCGGGCGATCCGGGCCCGTTCGGCGGCGGCGGCGATCTGGGCCTGCTGGTCGCGCTCGCGCTCCAACCGGTCGGCGCGGTCGGTGAGACTCGCGAGGTAGGCGCGCCGCGTTCCCGCGTTGCGCCCGAGCACCCCCACGGTGACCACGACCAGGCCGAGCAGGCTCAGGTTGGTGGGGATCCGCACGTGGTTCTCCGCGTGCCACGCGATGCTCCCCACCACCGCCGCGACGGCCATGAGGGCGGTCGCCGCCCGCCGGGCGCGCCGGGTGCCCTGCGCCGCCACCGTGTAGAAGGCGACCAGCACCGCGACGTTGCTCGTCACCGCCGAGCCGATGAGGGCCTGCACCCCGGCGGCCGTGAGGCAGGCCCCGAGGACCACGATCGGGAACTGGCGCCGCCAGACCACCAGCAGCAGTTCCAGCGCGGCCAGCCCGAGCACGGTGAGCTGACGCGTACCGGACGCCCCGGCCAGCGTGTTCAGCAGCGCGGCGAACACGACCAGGCTGAGCCCGGCGGCCAGCATCCCGTCCACCAGCTTCGGGTGGGTCTGCAGGAAGCGACCGAGCCGGCCGTGGCGCAGCCGGCCGAGCACCAGGCCCGGTTCGGCCGGACCCGTGTTCCGCCGGGACCCGTCCACGGAGACGGCCGGGCCCGGTCCCGTCAGCAGTGCCATACCTGCCATCGTGACCTCCCGCGCGGTGGGAATCGAGACCATGCCGGTGGGTTCGGGTCAGGCGTCCCGCCGGACCAGCAGGACCGCCGCGGCGGCGAGGGTGGCGACCAGGTAGGCGAGCAGCACGAGCAGCCCGTGCGTCGGGGTCGGCACGCTGGGCGAACGCACGACCTGCAGCAGTGCGTCCCCGGACGCCGAGGGCAGGTAGTCGCCGATCCGGGCCAGCCGCGGCGGCAGCGCGCCGACGATCTGCGGGAGCACCAGCAGCACCCCGAACAGCGTGGCGATCGCCGCCGGCGTGTTGCGCAGCAGGGCGCCGAGCGTGAGGCCGAGCACCCCGATCCCCGTCACGAAGAACGCTGTGCCCAGCACCGCCCGCAGCACGCCCGGGTCGGACAGCGCCACGTCGATGTGCCGGGAGGACAGCTGTGCCTGGCCCAGGGTGAACGCGATCAGGTTGGCCACCACCATCAGCCCGAAGCTCGCGACCGCGAAGACCGCGACCTTCGCCCAGAGCACCGGCAGACGGCGCGGGACCACGCCGAGGGAGGCGCGGATCATCCCGGTGGCGTACTCGCCGGAGATCACCAGGACACCGAGCACCCCGATGGCCAGCTGCGCCAGGTACATCCCGCTCAGGCTGGTCGCGGTGGCGTCGAAGGTGCGCATGTCCTCGGCGGTGTAGTGCGGCCAGTCGTTGGCCGTTACCCGGGAGAGGACGAAGCCCAGCAGCACCGTCGCGCCCAGTGCCGCGGCCATCGTCCACACCGTGGAGCGCAGCGAGGTCAGCTTGGTCCACTCGGAGCGCAGGACCCGCAGCTGGGTGACCCGCATCGCCGGCCGGTGCCCGTGGCTCGCGGGCCGGGGCCCGCCCGCCGAGCGTCCCGCCGTCGCCGTCGCCGTCGCCGCCGCCGTCGGCCCGGCAGCGGTCGAGGTGGCGCCGAACATCTGCGTCGTCTGCGTGCTCATGCCCGGGTCTCCGATCCCGCGATGCCCGCCAGGGCAAAAGTCTTCTCGTTGTCTGTGCTGCTGGAGCTGGTGGCGTACGTGCCGGTGGTGCCGTACTCGACCGCGTCGCGGGTGAGGTCCATGAAGGCGTCCTCCAGCGAGACCTGCCTCGGCGTGAGCTCGTACAGGGCCAGGCCGGCGGCGCGCGCCGCCTCGCCGATCTGCACGCTGGTGGCGCCGGTGACGTCGAGGGTGTCGGCGGCGGTCGAGGTTACGGTGACGCCGGGACCGGCCAGTACGTCGCGCAGCGCCGCGCTCTGCGGGGTGCGCACGTGGATCGCGGCCGGCGAGGCGCTCGCGATGACCTCGTCGACGGTCGTCTCGGCGATGAGCCGGCCGCGCCCGACGACCACCAGGTTCGTCGCCGTCTGCGCCATCTCGCTCATCAGGTGCGAGGAGAGGAACACCGTGCGTCCCTCGGCGGCGAGATCGCGCAGCAGGCCGCGGATCCAGCGGATGCCCTCCGGGTCCAGGCCGTTCACCGGCTCGTCGAGGATCAGCGTCGCCGGGTCGCCGAGCAGCGCGGAGGCGATGCCGAGCCGCTGCCCCATGCCGAGGGAGAAGCCACCGGCACGCTTGCGGGCGACGTCGGTCAGCCCGACCATGTCGATCACCTCGGTGACCCGGCGCCGGGAGATGCCGTGGGTCTGGGCGAGGGCGAGCAGGTGCTTGGCCGCGGACCGGCCGGTGTGCACCGCCTTGGCTTCGAGCATCACCCCGACCTCGTGCATCGGCGCCGCCGAGTCGCGGTAGCGGCGGCCGTTGACAAGCACCTCGCCGCGGGTCGGCCGGTCCAGGCCGAGGATCATCCGCATCGTGGTGGACTTGCCGGCGCCGTTGGGACCGAGGAACCCGGTCACCGCCCCCGGCCGCACCGTGAAACTGAGGTCGTGTACGGCGACCTTGTCGCCGTACCGCTTCTCCAGGCCCCTTGCCTCGATCATGTGATCCCGGCTCCCGTGTGGTCGTCGCTCTCGGACAACCATCACGTTAGGGATCTTCGAGGCCCCTGCCGACATCCTCAAGGCCGATCTTTATCGGCCTCCACAGCGCCACATACGCCTGAGGTAGTACTCCTCATGGCTCGTGGCAACGGGGGTCCTCGCGCTCCGGTCGAACGGTTCCTCCAGCAACCGCGGAGGGGGTGCCCAGTCGACTCATCATCTGCTAATATTTCTTAGCATGTGCTTCAGGATCTCACCGTGACGGCTTCGGACCTCGCCGGAGACGAGCTGGTGCAGGTACTGGCGACGCTGGCCAACCCGCACCGACTGCGGGTCCTCGCGGCCTTGGTCACCGGGCGCAACTACGTCAGCCAGCTCGCCCGAGAGCTGGGTATCAGCCGTGCGTTGCTACAGGTTCACCTGCGCAAGCTCGAGGCGGCCGGGCTGGTAACCGCGCAGCTGGAACTGTCCGAGGATGGCAAGGCAATGAAGTTCTACGAGGTCGTGCCGCTCGACCTCCATCTGACGCCAGAGATCATCGTAGTCGCGGCCCGCACACTCAGCCCACCAGAGAAGAGGGAAGAAGAATGAGCACCACCGACTGGCAGGAAATCATCGGGACCATCGGGATCTTCTCGCTGATCGCCATCGTGATCGTCGTGTCGATCTGGCAGTTCGCGTCGACCCGGCGGGCGAAGATCGTGCTTGCTCGCGAAAGCGAATACCGCCGGATCGCGGACAAGTCCCTGCTCGTCCAGGAGTCCGTCGAACGCCACCTCGCCGAGCTGGGCGGGCGGGTGGCGGAGATGCAGACCCGGATACAGATGCTCGAGCGGCTCCTGAAGGAGGTGGAATAACCGCTGGCCGCCGGCCGACCAGCGGCGGCGGCACCGTGTAGACCCGGGTGGCCCACACGGCCACCCGCATCTTCGGCCAACCAGCCAGCAGAACTGTTGACCGAGTAAGTAGGCTCCCCTTTGACGGCCGGCCCGCATGGCGTTCGGTTTCCCGTAGGTCGCCGCTTTCCCCGCGACTTCGGGAAGCACCAGTTGATCGGAAACGATCCGCCCTGCGAGGATATGACCATGCTGCGTCATCGTCCGGGCCGGGCAGCCTGACACCCGACATTCGACCGTCGCACCCAGTGCAGTCGAAAAGGTTTCAGGCGCAGGCAGGCCACCGCCTTCCTGCGGCGACCAGACCGTTCTCTGCCCCATTCAGACGTTGCCGTGGTCGAGCTTTCCAGACATCAGATGCTGGTCGGACTCGAGGTGGGAGGCAACGTTGGAGTTCCGCGTCCTCGGCCCCGTTGGACTATGGGTTGACAACACCGAACTTCCGCTCAAAGGGATCAAACAAAGAACGATGCTGGCGGCCCTGTTACTCGCTGGCGAGTGGGCAGTTCCCGACACGCGACTCGGGGAGCTGCTCTGGGCCGGTCGAGTACCAACCACCTATCAGGCCCAGATCTACACCTACGCGTCGCGCCTGCGCAAAAATCTGGGCGCGGGCACGACCATCACCCGCCAGGGCAGCGGTTACCTGATGCGAATCGGTGCGGCGCGGTTCGACCTACGCGAGTTCGAGAAACTCTCCCGCGCCGGCCGGGACGCGCTGCGGGCGCATGATCCCGAGCGGGCGGCCGAGCTTCTGCGAGCCGCGCTGCACCTGTGGCACGGTCCGACGCTCACCTGGGTGAGCGAACCGCTGGCGGAGAACGAACGACCCCGGATCGAGATGGCCCGGATGGAAACACTGGAGAACCGCATCGCCGCGGATCTCGAACTCGGGCGGCACGAGCTGCTCACCGCCGAACTGGCCGGGCTGGTCAGCGCACATCCACTGCGGGAGTCGTTCCGTGCGCAGTTCATGGTGGCGCTGTACCGGTCCGATCGGCAGGCCGAGGCGTTCGCCACCTACCAGCAGGGCTGCCAGCTGCTGAAAGAGGAGCTGGGGGTCGATCCGGGCCCGGCGCTGCGCAACGCCTACCAGGCGATTCTGACGGATGAGTCCCACTGACGGGAACGCGGCGCCTTACCGGGGGCCCGTGCAGCCGTGGCGGCCATCGATCCGGCGGACCCGGTGCATCTCGGCCGGGCCCGCCGATCAATGGCTACCTGGCAAGCGGTCATCGCCCGTGCAGGGCGCTCAGGTACTCGTAGGTGGTCGGCAGCTGCGCCGCCAGCTCGGCCTGCCGCCGCTTGATCTCATCGAAGATCGGCATGACACCTTCGGCTGCCTCCGGCCGGTACGCCATGGACGGCAGCGGATGGTCCGGCAGGACGTCCAGGCCGGCGAAGATGCAGTAATAACTGCTGTTGGTCCAGTAGTTGCGAAACTCGGCCTCCAAGCTCGAGTAGTAGGTGGCCTCGTCGGTCACCGGCAGGTTGATGGGGAGACCGGCGCGGTAAGCGGCGATCTTGCTCTTGATGTTGTCGGCCAGCTCGAGTTCCTTGCATGCTCGCCAGAACGGCGTGTCCGACCGTGGCGCCAGGGTGAAGTGAGCCTGAATAAAGTCCCGCGAGTCGTCGAACATGGTCTCTATCTCACGGTTGAAGGATTCGGTCAGAATCGGGTCGAAACGCTTGTCCGGGAAGTGCTTGGCGAGCTGGAAAAGCGTGGCGGTGATGAAGTAGATTCCAGTGGACTCGAGGGGTTCCAGGAAGCAGGAGGACAGCCCGATGCTGACGCAGTTCCTAACCCAGGTACGCCGATTGCGGCCCACCCTGAACTTGATGTGGTTGAGCGGCTGTGTCTTCGGGTCGAGGCCCCACAGCGCGCAGAACTCCCTGGTCGCCTCGTCCTGGCCGGTGAATCGGCTCGAGTAGACGTAGCCGGTGCCGAACCGGCCGAGCATCGGAATCTTCCAGGTCCACCCGGAGCTCATCGCGATGGCGGAGGTGTACGGCTCGACGCCGTCCTCGGCGTCGTTCTGCGGCACCGCCGTCGCCACTGCGGAGTCGTTGAGCAGGTGGTCGCTCATATCCAGGAAGGGCTCGCGCATCACCTTGTTGATGAGCAGGCCGCGGAAGCCCGAGCAGTCGATGAACAGGTCTCCCTCGATCGTGCGGCCACCTTTGGTATGCAGGGCCTGGATGTGCCCCCGCTGGTCGATCGTGGCGTTGGTCATCTCATCCTGGACGTGCACTACACCCTGCTTCTCGGTGGCGAACCGGCAGAGGAAGTCGGCGACCAGGCGCGCGTCGAAATGCCAGGCGTAATTGGTCCATCGTGTTCCGTCCAGGAACCGCGGGGCGAGTCCCGCGTCGGCGGCCAGCGGCTCGCGGTAGCACGCGTAGTCGAACGGCTCGTCGGTCTGGCCGGCCAGTTTCCGGGCGGCCCAGTAGTGGGAGATGGGAAGGTTCTCGTGGTTGGGCAGCAGACCAAACAGGTGATAGAAGTGATCCGGGCGTCCATGCAGCTTCCGGGCTGCCGCTTCACCGGTCCCGGCGCTGCGCCAGTTGACGAACTTGATGCCCATCTTGAAACTTGCGTTGCACTCCCGCATCCACTCCTCCTCGGCCAGTCCGAGGAAGTCGAAGAAGGTCTTCTGCAGATTTGGGACCGTCGCCTCGCCAACGCCGATTCGCGGCACTGTCGGAGCTTCCAGCACGGTGATCCTCGCATGGCGACCGAGGGATTTCCCCAGATAGGCGGCAGTCATCCAGCCCGCCGTTCCGCCACCGAGAATAACTACGTCTCTGATACGGTAATCGTCCATCAGGATTTACACCTTCCACGACCTCATCATTTTCGCGGGTCGTGCCACTGTTCCTGGCCGGTCGATAGAACGACTATATCGAGGCTATCTCGGTGTGCTGTTCACCACCGGCCGCCGGGAAGGACTCGACGACCGCGACGATGGTCCACCCCGCCGGATCCATCCACCGTCCGAGCTGCCCTCACCCCGGCGGCCGGTCGCGGCCGAGCCCGGCGCGAGCACGGCACCGGATGCGAGCACCGCGCCGGGCGACGGCCACACCCGCTGAGCTGGAGAATCCCTGGCACCTGTACATCTCTACTCGCACCTGCTAGCATCTCTTAGCATGTGCTCTGGAGATCCTCCATGACTACGCCGGAGCCGTCCGGGGACGAACTGGTGCAGGTGATGGCGACGCTCGCCAATCCCCACCGGCTGCGGGTCCTCGCGGCCCTGGCCACCGATCGCAACTACGTCAGCCGACTCGCCCGCGACCTGGGCATCGGCCGCGGACTGCTGCAGGTCCACCTGCGCAGGCTCGAGGCGACCGGCCTGGTGTCGGCGACTCTCGAGATCTCCCTCGACGGCAAGGCGATGAAGTTCTACGAGGTCGAGCCGTTCGACCTCCGCCTGACGCCGGGGACCATCGCGATCGCGGCCCGCACGATCAGCCCAAACAAGAAAGGAGAGAGGGAATGAGCCCGTGGGACTGGCAGGAGATCATCGGCACCATCGGATTTTTCCTCCTGATAGCCACTGTGATCACAGTATCGATCTGGCAGCTCGCCGCGACGCGGCGGGCAAAGGTGGGGATGGCCCGCGAGGGTGAGTACCGCACCATCGCGGACAAGGGAGTACTCGTCCACGAGGCCATCGAGCGCCAGCTCGCCGAGCTGGGTGGCCGACTGGCCGAGATGCACTCCCGGCTGCACGCCCTCGAGCGGGTGCTGAAAGAGGTCGACTGACCCCCGGCGGCCAATGCCAGACGGCCAAACAGGAAAAGAAAGCGTGGAACCCGTGACCAGACCGGGAAACAGCTTCTCCCCTGCCGAAAGGACTCCAGGTCATGCTGCGCGATAAATCAGACCGGCCGCCGGGCACACCTGCCGAGGCGCGGGTGCGTCCGCCGCTGGTTGAACGCGTCGTTGGCTGGTCGATCCGGCGCCGAGGAAGGGTCATTGGCGGATGGTTGGTGCTCGTCGTGCTGACGGTGCTTGCCAGCGGGGCCGTCTCCGGCGGTGGTGCCAGCTCACACGATCCGGGCCAGTCCGGCCGCGCCCAGCAGGTGCTGCGGGCCGAGCCGAGCTACGAACCGAAGCTCGAGAACGTTCTGGTCCAGGCACGCCAGCCGGGCGGCGCGCTGTTCGCCGACGACCCGGCGCAGCGGGCCGCGGTCCAGGACCTGCTGACGACGCTGGGACGCACTCCCGGCGTGGTCACCGGCCTGCGCTCTCCCCTCGACAGCCCGCAGCAGGTTTCGAAAGACCGGCACTCCGGCCTGGTCACCTTCTTCGTCGCCGGCCCGAACAACCAGATGACCCGGCACTACCGGGCCGTGACCACCGCGGTCGCGCAGGTGACCGCCCGGCACCCGGACGTACGGGTGGTCCAGGCCGGCGATCGCAGCCTCGACAACGCGGTCGATGACGCGGTGCAGTCCGACTTCCACCGGTCGGAGACGATCTCCCTGCCGATCACCGCGGTGATCCTTCTGCTGGTCTTCGGGTCCCTCGTTGCCGCCGCCGTCCCACTGCTGCTCGCCGCCGCGACGGTGGCCGCCACGTTCGGGTTGGTGAGCGTGGTCGGCACCTGGGTGCCGGTCAACAGCGCCGCGTCGTCGATGATCCTGCTGGTGGGGGTGGCGGTCAGCGTCGACTACGCGTTGTTCTACCTGCGGCGGGAGCGCGAGGAGCGCGCGGCCGGGCAGGATGTCGCCCAGGCGCTGCGGACCTCGGCGCGGACTTCCGGACGGGTCGTCGTCGTGTCTGGCGTGACGGTGACTCTGTGCGTCGCCGGCCTGCTGTTCACCGGCCTGGACAACTTCCGCGGGCTCGCTGTGGGCACCGCCATGATCGTCGCGCTCGCTGTGCTCGCCTCGGTGACGCTGCTGCCCGCGCTGCTGGCCGTGCTGGGCTGGCGGGTGGAGGCGATCCGGCTGCCGTTCCTCGGCCGGCGGCGGGCGCAGGCGCGGCCGTCCCGGCTGTGGCTGGGGATCGCCGGCGCGGTGGTTCGCCGCCCGTTGCTGTGGGGCGGCGCGGCAGCCGTGCTGCTGCTGGTGATGGCGGCGCCTGCTCTGGGCATCCATCTGCAGGACGCCGGGCCGACCAACAGCCTGCCGCGCAGCGTCGCCGCCGTCGACGGAGCCGTGCGGATGCAGCAGGCATTTCCCGGCGCACCGAGCCCGGCGAAGGTCGTGGTCTCAGGCCCGGTGGACGACGCCGCCCTGGCCACGACGGTCGATCGGCTGCACGATGAGATCGCCGCGAGCAACGGCCTGCTGAACGAGCCGTTGTCGGTCACCCGGATCGACCAGAGCGTGATGATCCGGGTTCCGCTGGCCGGAGCCGGCACCGACCCGCAGTCCAATCATGCGCTGGAGAGCCTGCGCGACCGGGTGCTGCCCGGCACCGTCGGCAAGCTCCCCGGCGTCCGGTACGCGGTCGCCGGCAGGACCGCGTTCGCCTACGACTTCACCCATCAGGTGCGCCGAACCATGCCGATGGTCTTCGCGTTCGTGCTAGTGCTGGCCTTCTTCCTGCTCGCCGCGGCGTTCCGTACCTGGACGGTGCCGCTGCTGTCCATCGCGCTGAACCTGTTGTCGATCGGTGCCGCCTACGGCGTGCTTACCTGGGTGTTCCAGGACGGTCACCTGGGCTCCGTACTGGGGTTCACCTCGTACGGGGGCGTGGTCGACTGGTTGCCGCTGTTCATGTTCGTGCTGCTGTTCGGCCTGAGCATGGACTACCACATCTTCATCCTCAGCCGGATCCGCGAGCGGTGGTCCGCGGGTGCGCCGGCCCGGACCGCAACCGTGGACGGGGTCGGTGCCAGCGCCGGAGTGGTCACCAGTGCCGCGACGATCATGACGGCCGTGTTCAGCGTGTTCATCGTGCTCAGCGCGATCGAGTACAAAATGCTTGGGCTGGGCATGGCGATCGCTGTCCTGATCGATGCGACGATCGTGCGCGGCATCCTGTTGCCAGCGGGGATGTCCCTGCTCGGGGAACGCGCGTGGACGTCCTCGCGCCGCCGTCCGGCCTGCCGGATACCCGACCCCTCGGCCGGCCCGGACGCCAGCGCGGACCCCGCGCGCCGGGAAGCGGCGGTGACCACGACCGGGCGCTTCGGCAGGTGACGGACGGGACAGCGCCACGGGCGGAACCAGACCGTACCCGGGCGATACCCAGGCGAATAGCCGCAGTATAGGTCGAGTATCGGGGCCGGAGGAACTCTGCAGACACACCAGTTTCTGCGGACAAGGAGTTCCCTGTGGCCCAGGACCAGGATGACACCCAGGTTTACCGTGTGGTCCTCAATCACGAGGAGCAGTATTCGATCTGGCCAGCCGACCGGGATATCCCGGCCGGCTGGCGCGCGGAGGGCACCGAGGGACAGCGCTCGGAATGCCTGACTCACATCGGCGAAGTGTGGACGGACATGCGTCCGCTGAGCCTGCGCCAGCGAATGGAGCAGGCAGCGCGCGGATGAATTCCAGTCTCACCGCCGATCGGAGTCGCAATGAACACCGGGGAAATCGAGCACGGTCCTGCCCGCGACCTTCTGCGGGAGGAGTTCCTGCGCCGCCGGCTGGAAGGCCGGGCGCGGGGGGCAGGACGCGGTATCGAACGCGCCGACCGCTCGGGGCCACTTCCGTTGTCCTTCGGACAGCAGCAGATGTGGTTTCTCGACCAGCTCGACCCCGGCAGCGCCGAGTATCTCGTGCCACTCGCCTTTCGCCTGCGGGGCCCGCTGGACCCGCAGGCGATGGCGCAGGCCTGGACCGGCCTCGTCGCCCGGCACGAGATTCTGCGGACGAGGTACACGTTCGACGGCACCGATCCACGGCCGATCATCGACGACCCGGCGCCGGTCGACCTGCCGGTCGACGACGTCGCCGCCGACCGCCTCGACGAGGCGGTCGCGGCCGAGGCCGTCACCGCATTCGACCTCGCCCGGGACTGGCCGATCCGGGCCCGCCTACTGCGGGTCACACCCGACGATCATGTCCTGACGCTGGTCTTCCACCACGTGGCGTTCGACGCCTGGTCAGCCGCGGTGGTGGCCGCGGAACTGGGCGCCGGCTACGACGCCGCCGTCGACGGCACGTCGGCGGAGGCGGCGGCGCTGCCCGTGCAGTACGCCGACTACGCCGCCTGGCAGCGCCGGACGGTGACGGGCACGCGCCTTGCCCGGCAGCTGGACTACTGGCAGCGCCAGCTCGCCGACCTCCAGCCGGTGGATCTGACGGTGGGCCGTCCCCGTCCCGCCGTGCGGGACAGCCGGGGCGCCCATGTCGCGTTCGCCTTCCCACCACGCCTCGCGGCGGGCATCCGTGACCTCGCCGCCCGCCGCCGAACGACGCCGTTCGCCGTGCTGCTCACCGCCTACCAGCTCCTGCTCGCCCGGTACACCGGCCAGCGCGACATCGCGGTCGGCACGGTCGTCTCCGGCCGGTCCCGCCCGGAACTGCAGGGTCTCGTCGGCTACTGCATCAACAACCTGGTGCTGCGGGGACGTCTGGACGGCAACCCGACCTTCCACGACCTGCTCGCCCGCACCGCGGGCGCACTCGCCGACGCGCACGACCACCAGGAGGTTCCGTTCGCCCGGCTGGTGGACGACCTGCAGCCAGAGCGGGACATGTCTCGCAGCCCGCTGTACCAGGTCGCCTTCACCATGCACCGGCGCGGCGATGCCGGCCTCGCGCTGACCGGTCTCGCGACGCAGCCCTACCCGGCGACGGGCGAGGTGGCCAAGTGCGACCTGGAACTGCAGGTCGACGACGCGCCGGACGGATCGTTGCGGGGCCAGCTGGTGTACGCGACGTCGGTGTTCGAACGGGACCGGGCGACCCGGATGGCGGAGCACCTGCTGCGCCTGCTGGACGCCGCCCTCGCGGACGGCGCCACTCCGGTGGCCCGCCTGGAGTTCCTGGACGACGCCGAGCGGGCGGTCGCCGCCGGCGGCGTGCCCCGCGTCGAACCGGTCACCGCCTGCGTCCACGAGCTGTTCGAGGCCCAGGCGGCCCGCACGCCGGACGCAGTCGCGGTGGTCGCCGACGGGGTGTCCCTGACCTACGCCGAGCTGAACCGTCGCGCGAACCGGCTGGCACACCACCTGCGTGAGCTGGGCGCCGGCCCGGAGGCGCTGGTCGGCGTGTGCCTGGATCCCGGCGCGGACCTGCTGCCGACGCTGGTGGGTGTGCTCAAGTCGGGCGCGGGCTACCTGCCGCTTGACCCGGTGAACCCGCCCGACCGCCTCGGTTTCATACTCGCCGACACCGCCGTGTCGGTCGTGGTCACCGATGCGGCCCACGCAGGCCTGCTCGGCGAGGCCTTCGACGGCCACCGGGTGCTGCTGGACCAGGCTGGTCCGGCCCTCGACCGCGCTCCCGCGACGAACCCGGCGCCCCTGGCCGGACCCGACAACGTCATCTATGTCATCTACACGTCGGGCTCGACCGGCCAGCCCAAGGGATGCGTGCTCACCCACGCCAACGTGGTGCGCCTGATGCGGACCGCCGACGAGCACTGTGCGTTCACGGCCTCGGACGTGTGGACGATGTTCCACTCCTATGCCTTCGACGTGTCGGTGTTCGAGATGTGGGGCGCGCTGCTGCACGGTGGGCGGCTGGTGCTCGTGCCGCGCATGGCCGCCCGTTCCCCGGAGGACTTCCTCGATCTGCTGGTCGAGCACCAGGTGACGATGCTGAGCCAGACGCCGTCGGCATTTCGCTCGCTGGTGGGGCTGGCGGCGGCCGGGGCGGACGATCCACGGCTGGCCCGGCTCGCCCTGCGCATGGTGATTTTCGCGGGTGAGCCGCTCGAGCTCCCCGGGCTGCGGCCATGGGTGGCCAGGTTCGGCCCGGACCGGCCGGTGCTGGCGAACCTGTACGGCATCACCGAGACGACCGTGCACACCACCTTCCACGCCGTCGGCGCCGACGACTTGGCGCCGGGCGCCGGCAACCCGATCGGCCGGCCGCTCGGCGACGTACGGCTGTGCCTGCTCGACGCGGCCGGCGAGCTGGTGCCCTCGGGGGCGACCGGGGAGATCTTCGTCGGTGGACCCGGGGTCGCCCGCGGCTACCTGAACCGACCAGAACTCACCGCCCAACGATTCCTCCCCGACCCCTACGGCCCACCCGGAAGCCGCCTCTACCGCAGCGGCGACACCGCCCGCCGCCACACCGACGCCACCCTGCACTTCCTCGGCCGATCCGACGACCAGGTAAAAATACGGGGCTACCGCATCGAACTAGGCGAAATCACCACAACACTCCTCACCCACCCCGCCATCCGCCAAGCCATCGTCACCACCCGAACCGGCACCACCGGCGAGCAGACCCTCATCGCCTACCTCGTCCCCACCACCCCCACCAACCAACCAGACCCCGCCGAACTACGGACCTGGCTGGCCCGCACGCTGCCCGACTACATGGTTCCGGCCGCGTTCGTCCCGCTCGAGTCGATCCCGCTGACGCCCAACGGCAAGCTTGACCGCCGCGCGCTGCCCGACCCGGACCTCGGGTCGTACTCCCACCGCGCCCCCGTCGCCCCGCGCACGCCGCTGGAGGAGCGCGTCGCGGCGGCATGGGGGCAGGTGCTCGGCCTGGACCCAGTCGGAGTCGAGGACGGTTTCTTCGACCTCGGCGGGGACTCGATGAGCGCGGTCGCTCTCGTCGGCGTGCTGCGCGCCGACGGCTTCGACCTGGCCGTCCGGGACGTGTTCGACCGGCGCACCGTCGCCGAGCTGAGCGGGCTGCTGGCCGAACGTTCGGCAGTGCCAGCCCCGGAGCAGCGGCTCGTCGAGCCGTTCGAGCTCCTCGGCGCCGAGGACCGGGCCGCGCTGCCCGACGGTGTCGTCGACGCCTACCCACTGACCCAGATCCAGACCGGCATGGTCATCGAGATGCTCGCCGAGGGCGGCGACAACAACTACCACAACTGCAGCAGCTTCCGGATCCTCGACGCCCAGCCGTTCGTGCCCGCCGCGTTCGAGCGGGCCACCCAGCTCGTGGTCACCCGCCACGAGATGCTGAGGACGTCGGTACATCTCACCGATTACTCGGTACCGGTGCAGCTCGTCCACGCCGCCGCCACCGTCCCCGTCGGCGTGGAGGACCTGCGGACGCTGGACGAACAGGATCGAGCGCAGGCGTTGCGCGCCCACGTGCGCCGACAGCGGCAGACGCCGTTCGACCTGGCCGTCCCGACCTTGATGAGGTTCCACGCGCACGTCGACGACGGCGCCTGGTGGCTGTCGATCACCGAATGCCACCCGATCATGGAGGGGTGGAGCTACCACACCCTGCTGATGGAGCTGCTCGACGCCTACCGCGAGATCCGCGACGGACAGGAACCAGCGGCGCGGGAACGACCCGCGGTCCGGTTCGCCGACTCGGTCGCGGCCGAGCTCGCGGCGCTGGAGTCCGCAGAGACGGCCGACTACTGGCGCGGGGTCACCGAGCGACACACCCCGTTCGCGCTACCCGTGGGTTGGGGCGACGGGGGCCAGGACGACCCGGACCACGCCCGCACCACCCATCACGTCAGCGTCAGCTGGGCCGACCTCGACGGCGATCTCCGGGCGCTGGCCTCCACCGCGGGCACCTCGCTCAAGAGCGTGCTGCTCGCGGCGTTCGGCAAGGTCCTCAGCCAGCTCACCGACGTCCCGGAGTTCCACGCCGGCCTGGTCTACGACGTACGCCCGGAGATCCTGGGAGCCGACCAAGTCTACGGCATGTACCTCAACACGCTGCCCGTCCCGTTCGACCGGGCCGCCGCCACCTGGCTCGACCTGGTGCGGCAGAGCTTCGCCCGCGAGGTCGAGTCGTGGCCGCACCGCCGGTTCCCGCTGCCGGCGGTGCGGCGGGTCAGCGGCGAGACCGGCCGGCTCATCGAGGTCTTCTTCAACTACCAGGACTTCCGCCAGGTCGACACCACGAGGGTGGACGCGACCACCGGGATCGACGACAGCCCCACCGAGTTCCCGCTGACCGTCTCCTCCCGGGCCGGGCACATCTTCCTTACCGCCGACTCCCGCGCGCTCAGCCTGGCCAACACGCAGCGGATCGCCGACATGTTCCGGGCGGTCCTGGCTGCGATGGCCGCCGACGCCCATGGCGACGCCCGCACACCGCTGATCCCCGCCGCCGAGCGGACACTTCTGCTCGACGCCTGGGCGGTCAACCCGGCCGAACCGGTCTCCCACTGTGTGTACGAACTGTTCGAACTGCAGGTCGCCCGCAGCCCTGGCGTGGTGGCGGTCCACGCCGGCAGCGCGTCGGTGACCTACGCCGAGCTGGACGCCCGCGCCAACCGCCGGGCCCAGCACCTTCGCTCGCTCGGAGTGCGCCCGGAGTCGGTCGTCGGCGTCCTGGTGGACCGGGGCGTCGAGTTGCTGGTGAGCCTGCTGGGGGTGTGGAAGGCGGGGGCGGCGTACCTGCCGCTCGATCCGTCGTTCCCGGCGCGGCGGGTACGCGAGATGCTCGCCGACGCGGGTGCGCCCGTGCTGCTCACCCAGTCCGCTTACCGGGACGGGATCGACTTCACGGGTGAGTCGATCGCGGTGGACGCCGACCGCGCGGCGCTCGACGCCTGGCCGGCGCTGCCACCACCCCGGGCAGCCGACCTCGACCAGCTCGCTTACGTGATCTACACCTCCGGTTCGACCGGGCGCCCCAAGGGCGTGCAGGTCTCCCAGCGCGGGCTGGCCGGCCACGTGCGGTGGGCCGTGGACGAACTGGCTTCCCGGGGTGACGGCGGCGCGCCGCTGTTCTCGTCCGTGGCCTTCGACCTGGTGGTGCCGAACCTGTGGGCGCCGCTGCTGGCCGGCCAGGCCGTGCGGATGGTGCCGCAGGACACCGACCTCGCCGACCTCGGGCCGGCGGTCGCCGCCGGCGCGCCGTACAGCTTCGTCAAGCTCACCCCCGGGCACCTGGAGGTGCTCACCCACCAGCTGACGCCTGAGCAGGCCGGCGGCCTCGCCTCGATCCTGGTCGTCGCCGGCGAGGCCCTGACCGACCGGACGGTGGCCGACTGGGCCGCGCTCGCCCCCGGGGTGCCCCTGATAAACGAGTACGGCCCGACCGAGGCTTCCGTCGGAACCTGCATCCACCCGATCGCCGGGCCGCCGTCGTCGGCCGTCGTGCCGATCGGTCGGCCGCTGCCGAACATGACCATGTATGTGCTGGACGAGCGCCTACAGCCGGTCCCGACCGGGGTGCCGGGACAGCTGTTCGTCGGCGGCGCCGGCGTGGCCCGCGGCTACCTCGGCAGACCCGAGCTGACCGCCGATCGGTTCGTGCCGGACCCATACGGGCCGCCCGGCGCCCGGTTGTACCGCACCGGTGACCGGGCCCGGCTGCGTCCCGACGGGAACGTCGACTTCCTCGGCCGCGCCGACGGCCAGATCAAGATCCGTGGTTACCGGGTCGAGCTCGGCGAGATCGAGTCCGCGATCGGCGACCAACCGCGGGTCGCGGAGGCCCGAGTCGTCCTGCGGGCCGACAGCACGGCGGGCGCCGGCATGCTCGTGGCGTACCTCGTCGCCGGGCCGGGCGGCGCGCCCGACCTGACGGACCTGCGGGACCGGCTGGCACGCACCCTGCCGGCCTACATGGTGCCCGCCGCGTTCGTGCTCATGGACGCGCTGCCGCTCAACGCCAATGGCAAGCTCGACCACCGGGCGCTGCCCGCGCCCAGCGAACCGGCCCTGGCCCGACCCGGGAAGGTCCTCCCGAGCACACCGGCGCAGCGGCGGCTGGCGTCCGCCTGGCGGGAGGCGACGTCGGCCGGCGAACCCGTCGGCATCCACGACGAGTTCTTCGAGCAGGGCGGCGACTCCATCCGGGCCGTGGCGCTGGTCGGCGCCGCCCGCCGGGCGGGGCTGGACCTCACGGTCCGGGACGTGTTCCGGCACCGCACGGTCGCGGCGCTGGCGGAGCTGGCCATGTCCCGGTCGGCGCTGTCCGGCGAGCAGCTGGTCGTCGCACCGTTCGAGCTGATCGGGCCGCAGGACCGGGAACGCCTCCCCGAGGGCGTGGTCGACGCCTACCCGTTGTCCCAGGTCCAGACCGGGATGCTGGTGGAGATGCTGGCCGACACCAGTCGGAGCAATTACCACAATGTCAACGTCTACTTGGTCCGCGACGACGCCCCGTTCGACCCGGTGGCGTTCCGGCGGGCCGTGGAGACGGTGGTGGACCGCAACGACATCCTCCGGACGTCGGTGAGCATGGACGGTTACTCCGTCCCGATGCAGATCGTGCACGCCCGGGCGGACGTTCCGGTCGGCTGGCACGACCTCGCCGGACTCGACGCCGACCAGCAGCGCACGGCGATGACCGAGTTCGTCGCCGCCGAGCGGGCCGACCTGTTCGACCTGTCCGGACCGATGCTGCGGGTGCACGCGCACCTGCGGGCCGACCACGAATGGTGGGCCTCGTTCACCCAGACCCACGCGGTCATGGACGGCTGGAGCAACCAGCTGCTGCTCGTGGACCTGCTCGAGTGCTACCAGGCGATCCGGGATGGCCGGATCAGCCGGCCGGACCAGGTGCCGGCGGTGCGCTACGCCGACGTCGTCGCGGCCGAACTGGCCTCGCTGGAGTCCGCTGCGGACCGGGACTACTGGCGCCGGATCGTGGCGGACCGGGCCAAGCTGGTCGTGCCCGCCGGCTGGCATGACGACCTCGCCCAACCGCCGCGGACCGTGCGCACCGGCACCTCCTTCGCCGACATCGAGGACGACCTGCGGACGCTGGCGGTCGACGCCCAGACGTCCTTCAAGAGCGTGCTGGTCGCCGCCTTCGTCAAGGTGATGAGCCAGCTCACCGACGAGCCGGCGTTCCACGTCGGCATCGTCACCCACACCAGGCCCGAGGCGGCGGGTGCCGACCGCCTGTACGGCAACTTCCTCAACACCCTCCCGTTCCCGGTCGACCGCACCGCCCGCACGTGGCGGGAGCTGGTCCGCCAGGTCGCCGACCGGGAGATCGAGGCGTGGCCGCACCGCCACCACCCGATGCCCGCCATCCACCATCCCGCGGGGGAACGGCTGGTGGACGTCTTCTTCAGCTACCTCGACTTCCACGACCTCGACCCCGACCGCGCCGACGACAGCTGGGAGTTCACCGACGCGCCCAACGAGTTCGCCCTGCGGGTCACCTCGCTCGGCGGGAAGATCAGCCTGCGCGCCTCCAGCCACGTGCTGTCCCGGCATAACGCCGACCGCGTCGCGGCCATGTTCCGCGCTGTGCTGGCGGCGATGGCGGCCGACGCCGACGGAGACGCGCGGGAGACCTGCCTGCCGCCCGGCGAGCGGGGCTGGCTGCTCGAAACCGACGCTCCGAGCGGCGCCAACGCACCGGCCGCGGACACCGCGCCCGGGTCCGTGCACGAACTGTTCGAGGCCCAGGTGTCGCGCTCCCCCGACGCGATCGCCGTGGTGGGCGGCGCCGTGCGCCTGACCTACGCCGAGGTGAACACGCGGGCCGATCAGCTGGCGGAGCGCCTGCGCGGCCTCGGCGTACGCACCGAATCGCTGGTGGGAGTCTGCCTGGAGCCCGGACCAGCGCTCGTCCCGGCTCTGCTCGGGGTGCTGAAGGCCGGCGCCGGCTATCTGTCGGTGGACCCGGCCCTGCCGGCCGATCGACGCCGCCGGCTGCTCGCCGACGCCGGGATCGCGGTCGTCGTGGCCGGTGCGCGGCAGCGTGCGGCGCTGGCGGAGGCGACGCTCGACGACCGGCAGGGCGCCGACGGCGACCGCGTGCCGACCGTCATCCTCGACGAGGCCGGCCGGCCCCTGGACGACGGTGGGGCCGCCCAGGCGGACTGTCCTGGCACCGCCGCGTCCCTCCGGTCGCACCCGGACAACGTGTTCTCCGTCCCCCCACCCGTCCCAAGTTCGGCCGGCCGGGCGAACCTGCGTGTGCTGACCCATGCGAACGCGGTCCATCTCGTGCGCGCGGCCGCGGCGCGGCTGCGGCTCGACCCCTCGGACGTGTGGGCTGTGTGCCACCCGGCGACCGCCGACCTGTCGGTGTTCGAGATCTTCGGTGCGCTGACGCACGGAGCGACGCTGGTCGTGGTGCCTGCGGCCGCGACGGGCTCGGCGGCGGCACTGCTGGAGCTGCTGGCCGACCAGCAGGTGACGATCCTGAGCCAGACACCCCCGGAGTTCGCGGCCCTCACCGCCGCCGTCGGCGCGGACGGCGACGCGGACAGCGGCAGGCAGGACGGGCCCGGCGCCCGGCTGCGCCTACGTGTCGTGCTGCTCTCCGGCGAGCACCCGAACAGGACCGGGCTGCGGCCGTGGGCGCAGGCGGCGGACTGGCCGGGACTTCCCCGGCCGACGCTGGTGACCATGTACGCCACCGCCGAGCCAACGGTGCACTCCACGTTCCACGTGGTGGATGCCGGGGACCTGGCTCAGGGCGCGGCCTACCGCATCGGCCGCCCGCTCGCCGGCACCCGGATCCACCTGCTCGACGGCCACGGCCGGCTCGTCCCGGTCGGGGTTCCCGGCGAGATCCACCTCGGCGGGCCGGCGGTGGCCCGCGGCTGCCTGCACCAGCCGGTCCATACGGCGCAGCGGTTCGTGCCGGACCCGTTCGGTCCGCCCGGCGCACGGCTGTACCGCACCGGCGAGCTCGCCCGCCGGCTGCCGGACGGCGAGTTCGTTCTCGTCGGCCACGCGGACACGCTGGTCCGGATCGCCGGCCAGCGGATCGAACCCGGCGAGATCGAGGCCGTGCTGGCCACCCATCCCCGGATCCGCAGCGCCAAGGTCGTCGTCCGGCAGGACACCGCCGACGACGCGACGCTGGTGGCGTACTGCGTCGCGGCCGGGGAGCCACCGACGCCCGAAGAGCTGGCCGACCACTGCCGGCGTGACCTGCCCGACCGCCTGGTTCCCGCGGCGTTCGTCCCGATCGACGCGGACCTGCTGGTCACCGACGGCCGCCTTGGCCTCGGCGCACTGCCGACGCCCGGGCAGGACGCGTTCGCCCGGACCACCCATGTCGCCCCGCGGTCCCCGCTGCAGGAACGGATCGCGGCCGTGTGGCGATCCGTGCTCGGGCTGGCCGAGATCGGCCTGCACGACCGGTACTTCGAGGTCGGCGGCGACTCGATCAAGGCGGTCCGGCTCGTCGGGCTGCTGCGGTCGAGCGGCCTGGACGTCTCCGTGCGGGACGTGTTCGAGCGGCGCACCGTCGGCGGGCTCAGCGACCTACTGGCCGGCCGCGACGAGCTGGCCCCCGGCGCAGAGCGCCCCGTCGAGCCGTTCGCCCTCCTCTCGGCCGGAGACCGGGAGCGCCTGACGGACCCGGCCGCGGGCACGGGCCCGGTCATCGACGCCTACCCGATGACACAGGTGCAGGTCGGCATGGTCGTCGAGATGCTGACGGGCACCGACGCCTACCGCAGCTTCGTCTCCTACCGGATCTCCGACGACCGGCTGTTCGACCCGGCCGCGCTGCGCCGGGCAACCCGGATCGTGCTCGACCGGCACGACCTGCTGCGCACCTCCTTCGACCTGCACTCCTTCTCGATGCCCCTACAGATCGTGCACGCCGATGTGGAACCACTGGTGCAGGTGTACGACGTACGCGGCGACCGGGACGCGCTCATGCGCAGGCTGAGCGAGCAGCGCGACGCGCCGTTCGACCTGGCAGGCGCCCCGCTGCTGCGGGTGGCCGCGTTCCTCGAAGACGACCGGAACTGGTGGCTGTCCCTGAGCCGGCCGCATGCCGTCACCGAGGGCTGGAGCCACAACTGGCTGCTGGCCGAGCTGATGGAGTGCTACCAGCGGCTGCGCGACGGCCTCGGCTCGCCGCCGTACGAGCCCCCGGCGGTCAGGTACGCCGACCACGTCGCCGCCGAACGGCGCTCCCTCGCGTCGGCCGAGGACAGCGCCTACTGGCGTGCCGTGGTGGACACGTACGCGCCGCTGGCACTGCCCGACGACTGGCGCGATCCCGGCCCGGCAACCAGCTACGACCTGCCGATCGTGCTCGACGACCTCGCGCGGCCGCTGCGGGCCCTGGCCGACCGGCTGCAGGTGTCCGTCAAGAGCGTCCTGCTCGCCGCGCACGTGAAGGTGATGAGCCAGCTCAGCGAGACGCGGGCGGTCCACCTCGGACTTGTCTGCGACGCGCGCCCGGAGCTCGACGGCGCCGACCGGGTCTACGGCATGCACCTCAACACCGTGCCGTTCCCCGTGCCGACGGCGGCGCGCACCTGGCGCGACCTCGTCTCGCAGGTGTTCGACCAGGAGATCGAGCTCTGGCCGCACCGCCGGTACCCGCTGCCGGCGATGCAGGGCGCGCGCGGCGAGCGGCTGCTCAACGTGGTCTTCAACTTCGTCGACCTGCCGCCGGCCGACACCGGGTCGCTCGGCGCCGAAACGCGGTTCCGGGTGTCGCAGACCGACTTTCCGCTGACCGTGCACTGCCGCGCGGACCGACTGAACCTCACCACGAACACCGGAGTGCTCGGCCGGGCGGCCGGGGAACGGCTCGCCGGGATGTACCGGGCAGTGCTCACCGCGATGGCCGCCGACGAGTTCGGCGACGCCCGCGCCGCGTACCTGCCGGCTGGGGAACGCGAGCGCCTGCTCGCCGCGCCGCCGCGGCGGCAGCCGGCCACGCTCGACGTCGCCGCGGAGGTCCAGCGGTGGGCGCACGCCGCCCCGGGCGCTGTCGCGGTCGTCGACGTCGACGGCACGCAGGTGACCTACGGCAAGCTGAACCGGCGGGCCAACCTGCTCGCCCACCGGCTGCGCCGGCTCGGCGTGGGGCCCGAGGTGCTCGTCGCGCTGCGCCTGGAGCGGTCCGCCGAACTTGTGCTGACGGTGCTGGCGGTGCTCAAGGCCGGCGGCGCCTACCTGCCCCTGGACGTGGACAGCCCCGCCGAGCGGGTGCAGTTCGTCCTCGCCGACGCGGCGGCGTCCCTGCTGGTGACTAGGCGGGGGCTGGCCGCCGGCGGGAGCGGGGATCCACACCTACCTGGTGGCAAACGGCTTCGACTTCGACGTGGTGGGGGTGCACGACACCGACGAGGAGTCCGCGCGCGGCCTGCAGGGCCAGCTGGAACGCACCGGCGCGGCGAAGGTGGTCGTCCACGACCGGCCCGAGGATCTCATCCGGGCCGCGGACCTGGTCGTCTTCGCGACGACAGCGGCGACTCCGCACATCACCGAACCGGCCTGGTTCGACCACCACCCGTTGGTCCTGCACATCTCACTGCGCGACCTCGCCCCCGAGGTCGTCCTGTCCGCCTGGAACCTCGCCGACGACATCGAGCACTGCCTAAAGGCCGACACCTCACTGCACCTCACCGAGCAGCGCACCGGGTCTCGCTCGTTCGTGGTCACCGACCTGCCCACATTCCTGCGCGGCACGACGCCCTGCCCGGCCGACCGGCCCGTGGTCTTCTCCCCGTTCGGGCTCGGCGTGCTGGACCTAGCGGTCGGCAGGTACGTCCACGACCACATCGCGCGGCACGGCGGGCTACACGTCGTCCCCGGATTCTTCGAGGAGCTGAGCCGCCATGGCTGAGGCTACGAGGCTGCCGCTGTCCGCAGCCGCGCGCGGAGTGTTTCTCGCCCACCAGCTCGACCCGTCCGGGCAGAGTTTCAACTGCGCTGAGTACCTGGACATCGACGGCCCCGTCGACGAGACGTTGCTGCGCTCGGCCTGGGCCATCCTGTGGGCCGAGGCCGACGCGGTCCGCGTCACCTCGATCGCCGCCGGCGACGGGCCGGGACAGCGGGACGGACTGTGGCAGCGGATGGAGCCCGCCAGCACCCCGCCCGACCTGTCGCTGCTCGACCTGTCCGGGGCCGCCGAGCCGCGCGGCGAGGCGGCGCGGTGGATGCACGCCGACGTCACCCACCCGGTGGACCTGTCCCGCGGCCCGATCTCGACCTTCGCGCTGATCCGGCTGGCGCCCGACCGCCATCTGTTCTACTGCCGCCTGCACCATGCGGTCATCGACGGGTACAGCATCCACCTGATCGAACGACGGATTGCGGAGCTCTACTCGGCCGCCGCCGGCGGCCAGCTCCCCTCCCCCGGCTTCGCCCCGCTGTCGACCCTGGTCGACGAGGACGTCGACTACCGGTCCGGTCCGCAGTTCGCGCGGGACCGCGAGTACTGGACCGACCGGTTCCGCGACGAGCCCGCGGCAACCCGCCTGCCCGGGGGGGACGCCCACAGCGGCGACCCGCGGCCGCCGCGGTTCGCCGCCACCGAACCGCTGCACCGCGAGGAGCTCGACCGAATCGGGCACGCCGCGGCACAGGTCGGCGCCACCTGGCAGATCTTCCTGCTCGCCGCGGTGGCCGCATACACCCGCCGGGTGGCGAACGATGACCAGGACGTGATCATCGGGATGCCGGTGGCCGGCCGCCGCAGCGCCGCCTCGCGGCGTGCCCCCGGGATGGCGACGAACTCGGTGGCGCTGCGCATCGCCGTCGACCCGGGGCAGTCCCTGGCACGGGTCGTGGCGACCGTAGCCGAAGAGGTCCGCGCGGCGCTGCGGCACGACCGGTACCGGGCCGAGGATCTGCGCCGTGACCTTGGACTGGACGGCAGCGGGCGGGCGTTCATCGGCCCGATGGTCAACTTCATGCCGCGGGAGGAGTCGCTGCGGTTCGGCGACAGCCCCGCGACCACGCACAACCTCGCGTCCGGGCCGATCGTCGACCTCTCGATCAGCGTCGTCGGGCAGCCCACCGCCGACCAGCTCGCGCTGGTGTTCGAGGCGAACTCCGACCACCACGACCTGCCGGGGTTCCAGGCCCACCGGGAGCGGTTCAGCGCGTTTCTGGCTGCCGTGACCGCCGCGCCCCAGGTGCCGATCGACCAGGTGGACCTGTTGCTGCCGGCCGAGCGGGTGGAGCTGCTCGACCGGCGGAACGCGACCGCCCGGCCCGTTCCGGCGACGACCGTCGCGCAGGCCATCGAACAGCAGGCGCGGCGCACCCCGGACGCGGTCGCCCTGGCTCATGAGGGGCGCACCTGGACCTACGCCCAGCTCGATGGATGGGCCGGCCAGGTCGCCGCCGACCTGGCCGGGCGCGGTCTCGGGGCCGAGGACCTGGTCGCCGTCCAGCTCCCCCGGTCACCGCAGCTCGTCGTCGCGATGCTCGCCGTGCTGCGGGCCGGCGCGGCGTACGCGCCGGTGGACCCGACCTACCCCGCCGATCGGATCCGCACCATCCTCGACGATCTCAGCCCCCGCCATGTGATCACCACGGTGCGGCCACCCGCCGAGCTCACCGCCGCGGCGGCCCCGAGCCGGCCGGCCGACCCGGCCAGCCCAGCCTATGTGATCTACACCTCGGGCTCAACCGGCACCCCGAAGGGCGTCATGGTGACCCATCGCGCCGTCCACAACTTCGCCCTGGACCACGCCCGGCGCTTCGGCGTCGACGCCGACAGCCGGGTCCTGCAGTACGTCTCGCCCAGCTTTGACGTCGCCGCCGGGGACATCTGGCCGACCCTGCTTCGCGGCGGCCGCGTCGTGCTCGCCCCCGAGGGGCGCACGACCGACGCGGCGGCGCTCGTCGCCCTGCTCGCCGCGGAGCGCATCACCCATGCGGCCATCCCGCCGGCGATGCTGGCCCAGCTGCCAGCCGCCGAGCTACCGGACCTGCGCCTGCTGATCACCGGCGGCGAGCGACCCGAGACCGAGGTGATCCGTCGCTGGTCGACCGGACGCCGCATGGTGAACGTCTACGGTGTCACCGAGGCCACGGTGGCCAGCACCACGGCCGTGCTCAGCGCGGACCTCCCGCCGGCCATCGGGCGCCCGATCGACAACTGCCAGGCGTACCTGCTCGACTCCCGGCTCGGCCCGCTGCCCGCCAGGTCGACCGGCGAGCTGTACCTGGCCGGTTCCGGTCTCGCACGCGGCTACCTGCGCCGACCCGAGCTGACCGCCGCGCGGTTCCTGCCGTGCCCGTTCGGCGCGCCGGGCTCGCGCATGTACGCGACCGGCGACCAGGCCCGGTGGCGCGCGGACGGCGAACTGGAGTTCCGCCACCGGACCGACGACCAGGTCAAGATCCGCGGTTTCCGGGTCGAGCTCGGCGAGGTCTCGGCGGTGCTGAGCGCTCACCCGCAGGTGCGGGCGGCGGTTGCGGTGGCCGCCAGGACGCGGTCCGGGCACCGCCGGCTGACGGCCTACGTGTGCCTGGTACCGGGCGCGACGGTGACCGCGGCGCAGTTGCGCGACGTCGCGGCGCGGGCGCTGCCAGACTTCATGGTCCCGGCGGTGGTGGTGCCGGTCGACACCATCCCGATGACGCCGCACGGCAAGGTGGACCGGGACGCCCTGGCCGCCGCGACACCCGCCGCCTCGACCGCCGGCCCGGCCGGGGACGACGACTGCGCGCCGGCCGGCTCGCGGGAGGCGACGCTGTGTGCCCTGTTCGCGGAGGCACTCGGGGTCGACCGCGTCGGGACGCACGACTCCTTCTTCGACCTCGGCGGCAACAGCATCATGGTGTTCCCACTTGTGGCGCGGGCCCGCGAGGCCGGGCTGGAGCTCTCCGCCCGCGAGGTGTTCCGCTACCCGACCGTCGCCGCCCTGGCGCCGGTGGTGCGGGGCGCGACACCGGCGCCCGTGCCCGCCCCCGGGCCGGGCGCCGCCGCCCGCCTGTCCGGCGACGAGCTCGACCAGCTGCGCCAGCGGTACCCTACGATGGTCGACGTTCTGCGGCTGTCCCCGCTGCAGGAGGGGTTCGTCTTCCACAACGCGCTGGCCGGCGCGGCGGGCGACGCCTACGCCTCCCAGATCCAGCTCGACCTGGACGGCCCGCTGGACACCCGGGCGCTGCGGTCCGCGGGCGAGACGCTGCTACGCCGCCATCCGAACCTGCGGGCGGCGTTCGTGCACGCCGACCTTGCCCAGCCCGTGCAGGTCATCCCCGCCGAGGTGACGCTGCCCTGGGCGGAGGGGGACCTGTCTGGCCACGGCGAGGAGCAGCGTGACGCCGAGGCACGGCGGCTCGCGGCCGGCGAACGGGACCGCGGCTGGGACCTGGGCGTCCCGCCGTTGCTGCGGCTGCTGGTGCTGAAGCTGTCCGCCGAGCGGCACCGGGTGATCCTGACCGGCCATCACATTCTCTGGGACGGCTGGTCGACGTCCATCCTGGTCCGCGAGCTGTTCACCCTCTACGAGGGGCAGCAGCCCCCGGCGGTGCTGCCCTACACCCGGTACCTGGACTGGCTGGCGGCACGGGACCGGGCGACGTCGCGGGCCGCCTGGTCTGCGGCGCTGACCGAGCTGGCCCAGCCCACCCTGGTCGCCCCTGCGGCCGGCGTTGCCGGCCGGCAGCGGCAGGTCCGGTGTGACCTCGGCGTGGAGCTCACCGAGCGGCTGGTCGCCCGCGCCCGGTCCACCGGTCTCACCGTGAACACGCTCGTGCAGGGGACGTGGGCGCTAGTGCTGTCCCAGCTCACCGGGCTCGACGACGTCGTGTTCGGATCGTCGGTGTCGGGCCGGCCGGCGGAGCTGCCCGGCATCGAGACCGCCGTGGGGCTGCTGACCAACACCATTCCCGTCCGGGTGCGGCTGCGTGCCGGTGAACCGCTGCTCGTGACGCTGACCCGGCTGCAGGCCGAGCAGGCGGACCTGATCGCCCACCACCATCTGGGGCTCAGCGAGGTGCAGCGGCAGTGCGATACCGGACCGACCCTGTTCGACACGGCGATCATGTTCGTGAACTACTCGTTCGACCCGGCGGAGTGGACGAGCCAGCTGGCGAACCTGAAGCTGGTCGCCTTCGAGGTGGAGGACGACACCCACTACCCGCTGCGGCTGGCCGTCGTCTCCGGGCCGCAGCTACACCTGCGGCTCGGCTACAGCCCCGAGGCGTTCCGGCCGCCCGAGGCCGAGCGCCTGCTGGCCCGGGTCGTCAGCACCTTCGAGTCGATTGCCGCCGGCACCCCGCGCTGAGGGTCGTCGCGCCGACCGCCGTCGCCCGCAGCGTTGGTACCGGAAAGGAAGTGAGATCGCGGTGAGCGCCCCGGACGTGTTCATCAAGGGGCTTGGCGTCCACCTGCCGGGTCGCGTCACCATCGAGTCGGCTGTCGCGCAGGGGCACTACCCGGCAGCCGACGTCGAGCTGCACCAGCTCACCGGCGCCACCGTCGCCGGCGACCTGCCGGCTCCCGACATGGCGCTGCGGGCCGCGCGTCAGGCGTTCGCACGCGCCCGGCACGACCCGCGCGACATCGATCTGCTGCTCTACGCCGCCTCCTGGCACCAGGGGCCCGACGGCTGGCAGCCGCACTGCCACCTGCAGCGCAACCTGGTCGGCGGTGACATGCTGGCGGTCGAGGTGCGGCAGGGCTGCAACGGCATGTTCGCCGCGCTCGCCCTCGGCGCCGCCCACCTTCGCTCGACGGTGTGCTCGGACCCGGCGGACGGACCGGCCAGTGCCCTGCTCGTCGCCGCGGACAACTTCGGCACACCGATGATCGACCGCTGGCGGATGGGACCGGGCTACGTGGCCGGCGACGCGGGCAGCGCCGTCCTGCTCACGACGGAACCGTCCTTCGCCCGGCTGTGTGCCGTGCGCTCGGTCACCGTCGCGGAAGCCGAGCAGATGCACCGCGGCGACGAACCGATGTTCCCGCCCGGCCCGACGGTGGGACGTGCCCTGGACTTCGCCACCCGGGGCGTGGCGTACAAGCGGGCCGCGGTCGCGGCGGGCGAGGGCACCGGGGCGTTGATCCGGATCCACCAGCAGACGCTCGCCGTCGTGGCGTCCACCCTGGCCGCGGCCGGCCTCGACCTCGGCGACGTCACCCGGGTCGCCTACATGAACTACTCCCGGGAGATCGTCGAACAGCGGTGCATGGCGGCGCTGGGCCTGGCGATGTCCCGCTCGACCTGGGAGTTCGGGCGGACGGTGGGTCACCTCGGGGCAAGTGACCAGGTGGTGTCCCTCGACCATCTGGTATCCGCGGGCGAGCTCCGGCCGGGAGACCACCTGCTCATGCTCGGCGTGGGCCCCGGCGTGACGATCTCGTGCGCGCTCGTGGAGATCGTCGAACCCGTGCCGTGGCGCGACTGAGCCACCCGGCGGCCCTGCACAGACGAGCGGCGGACCATCCCGCGACGGGCGGGCAGGCTATGGAAGGCGAGAACCTCATGTACCGCGTCGCCCAGACCACCGAAGCCCCGACCAGCGCCGCGCCGCCCGCACCCGCCGAGCCGGTGGCGGTGATCGGCCTCGGCTGCCGGTTCCCCGGCGGCGCGGACGGCCCGGAGGCGTTCTGGAACCTGTTGCTCGACGGGCGCGACGGCATCGGCGAACCGCCGGTGGAACGCTGGAGCGGCTACGCCGATCTCGGCCCCGACCATGCGGCAGCCGTGCGCCGCGCCGCCGTGCCCGGCGGGTTTCTCGCCGACATCAGCGGTTTCGACGCGGCGTTCTTCGGCCTCACCCCGCGGGAGGCGGAGCTGATGGACCCCCAGCAGCGCCTGCTGCTTGAGCTCAGCTGGGAGGCGCTGGAACACGCCGGTGTCGCACCACGCGACCTCGCCGGCAGCGACACCGGTGTGTTCGTCGGCATCGGGTCGGACGACTACGGCCGCCGCATGCTCGAGGATCTGCCCGCCATCGAGGCCTGGACGGGCATTGGCAGCGCGCTGTGCGCGGCGGCGAACCGCATCTCCTACGCCCTGGACCTGCGCGGCCCGAGCCTTGCGGTGGACACCGCGTGCTCGGCGTCGCTGGTGGCCACCCATCTGGCCTGCCAGAGCCTGCGGACCGGGGAGAGTTCCCTCGCCCTTGTCGGCGGGGTGAACTTGATCATCTCGCCGGGACTGACGCTCACCCTGGAAGCGGCGGGTGCCACCGCCGCGGACGGCCGGTGCAAGCCTTTCGACGCGGCTGCTGACGGCTACGGCCGCGGTGAGGGCGGCGGGATCCTCGTGCTCAAGCTGCTGTCCGCCGCGGCGCGGGACGGTGACCGGGTGCTGGCCGTCATCCGGGGCAGCGCCGTGCATCAGGACGGTCGCACGGGCGGGATCATGGCGCCCAACGGGGACGCCCAGCGCGAGCTGCTGGCCCGCGCCTGCAGCTCGGCGCGGGTGGCGCCGGATTCCGTCGACTACGTCGAGACCCACGGCACGGGCACCAGCCTTGGCGACCCGCTCGAGGCCGGCGCGCTGGCCGCCGTCTACGGCGCCGGGCGGAGCGCCGACCGGCCGTGCCTGATCGGGTCGGTCAAGCCCAACATCGGCCACCTGGAGGCCGGCGCCGGCGTCGCCAGTCTCATCAAGACGACCCTGGTCCTGGCCCATGATGAGATCCCGCCGAGTCTGAACTTCCGGACCGGCAACCCGGCGATCGACTGGCCGGCCTCCGGCCTGCGGGTCGTCACCGAGCGCACGGTCTGGCCGGACAACGGGCAGGTACGCCGCGCCGGCGTGTCCGGCTTCGGCTACGGCGGCACCATCGGCCATGTCCTGCTGGAGGAAGCCCCAGCACCAGCACCAGCGACGGAGACGGCCGCCTCGGCGGGGCCGGACAGGTTCGCGCCCGGCCGGGACGACGCCGCGACCAGGTCGCCGGGCGCGGGGCTGTTCCCGCTGTCGGCGGCGTCCGAGCCCGCGCTGCGCGCGTATGCCGGCCGCCTGGCCGACTGGCTCACCGAACCCGGCGGGACCGCACCGGCGGCATCGCTCGAGGCGGTCGGGCACACGCTGGGACTGCGGCGGTCCCACCTCGAGCACCGCGCCACCATGGTCGCGACCGACCGGGACGACCTCGTCGACGGACTGCGCCACGTCGCCGCCGGGACACCGTCACGGCAGACCGTCACCGCGACGGTGGCCGCCGGCCGGGGTGCCGGGCTGGTGTGGGTCTTCTCCGGGCACGGCTCGCAGTGGGTCGGTATGGGACGCGAGCTGCTGGTGACCGAGCCGGCCTTCACCGCTGTGCTGGCTGAGCTGGAGCCGGTGTTCGCCGCCGAGGCCGGCTTCTCCCCGCGGAAGGTGCTCGAAGACGGCGAGCTGCACCGCATCGACCACATCCAGACGATGATCTTTGTGATGCAGGTGGGGCTCGCGGCCGTGTGGCGGTCGTACGGCGTCACCCCGGACGCGGTGATCGGTCACTCGGTCGGCGAGATCGCCGCGGCGGTGGCCTGCGGGGCGCTGACCCTGTCGGACGGTGCGCTGCTGAGCTGCCGCCGCTCCCGGTTGTTGCGCAGGGTGGCCGGTGCCGGGGCGATGGCTATGGCGCCCCTGCCCTTCGACGAGGCACAGCAACGGCTGGCCGGGCGCACGGACCTGGTGGCCGCGATCTCGGCATCCCCGTCGTCCAGCGTGCTCTCCGGCTCGCCGGCCGCGCTCGACGCGCTCGCCGAGCAGTGGGCTGCCGAGGACATCCAGCTGCGCCGGGTCGCGTCGGACGTCGCGTTCCACAGCCCGCAGATGGACGAGCTCGTCGACGAGCTGGCGGCGGCCGCGGCAAACCTCATGTCGCGGGCACCACGGATCCCGATGTACCGCACGGCGCTCGCCGACCCCCGCGCGAACGCGCCGCTCGACGCCGCTTACTGGGCGGGCAACCTGCGCAATCCGGTGCTGCTGTCGGCGGCGGTCGAGGCCGCCACGCAGGATGGTTTCCGCGCCTTCCTGGAGATCTCGGCGCATCCTGTCGTCGCCCACTCGGTCAGTGAGACCCTCGCCGAGCTCGGGACGGACCGCGTCTTCGTCGGCTCGTCGCTGCGCCGCGACCAGCCTGAGGGCCACTCGATGCTCGCCGCGCTCGGCGCCGCGCACAGCCACGGCATCACCGTCGACTGGCGTCGCCTGGCGCCAGCCGGCGACCTCGTCACGCTGCCGCCGGTGGCCTGGCAGCGGCAGTCGCACTGGCACCGCGGCACGGCGACCGAGCAGGGCCAGGGCCTGCGGCATGACCCCGACTCCCACACACTGCTCGGATCCGAGATCCCGATTGCCGGGCGGTCGCCCCACCTGTGGCGAACGCTGCTGGACGACTCCAGCCGCCCGTACCCCGGCCATCACACGATCGAGGGCACCGAGGTCGTCCCTGCGGCCGTCGTGCTCACCACCTTCCTCGCCGCCGGTGGCCACACCGCGCTCGACGACGTGGAACTGCGGCTGCCACTGATCGTCGGGCCGCGGCGGGAGGTCCAGGTGCTGCGCGACGAGACGGGCCTGCGGTTGGCATCACGCGCCCCGGACGGCGACTGGCTCGCCCACGCCACCGCGCTGCCCACCGACGGGGAGCCGGTGCAGACCCGGCGGGCCCGCGGGCTGCGACCGGCCGACCCGGGCGAGGTGCGGAGCCAGCTGGCGTCGGTCGGCGTGCCGTCCATGGCCTTCGACTGGACCGTGGCGGAACTGCTGCGCGGCGTGCACGTCCTGCGGGCCCGGGTCGAGATCGGCCCGAGCACCACCTGGGCCGCGGTGCTCGACGCCGCGCTGTCCGTCGCCCCGGCCGTCTTCGCCGGCCCCCCGGCGCTGCGGATGGTGGCGGGCCTGAGCCGGGTGCGACTGGCCGGGCCGCCACCGTCGACGGTGGACGTGCAGGTGATCAACCACGACGACCTGCTCGACGTCCTCGTCCTCGATGCGACCGGCGCCGTGGTGGGGCAGCTGGGTGGGCTGCGCTACGGGGTGGCGACCGGCCGTCCCGCCGCCAGGCCACCGGCGCTGGTGCACGAACTCGTCTGGCGCCCGCTCGACCTCCCGGCACCGCCCGATGGCGCCGCGCACCGGGACATCGTTCTTGTCGGAGCCGGCGAGCTGGACGGGGCCGGCGGGCCGGACAGAGCCGACGGGCTAAACCGGGCCGACGGGCTGGCGGCGGCGCTGCGAGCGGCCGGCGCCCGCTGCCGAACCGTGCGGGACCCGACCGACCTCACCGATCTCACCGACCCGGGCGCCCCGCCGACCGACGTCCTCGTGATGGCGCCGCCCGCCGAGCCTGGCGAGTCGGTACCGGTGGCAGCGGGGCGGGCGGCGTGGCTGTTGCTGGCGGCGGCGCGGCAGCTCGCGGAGTCCCGGACGGCCAGGCTGTGGGCCCTCACCACCGGCGTGCGGGAGAGCGAGGGCGAGGCCCAGCTGACGCAGTCCACCCAGTGGGGGCTCGGCCGGGTGCTGGCCGGCGAGCACAACGGCCTGTGGGGCGGCATAGTCGACCTGCCCGCCGGCGATCTGGCCGAAGCCGGCGGGACGCCGCTGCTCGACGTGCTGCGCGCGGGATGGGACGAGGACGTCGTGGCGGTGCGCGGCACGGACATCACGAGGGCGCGGCTGCGCCCGGTCGCGGCACGTCCCGAGGAGCCGGGCGGGCTGCGTCCGCCCCTTGCGTGCCGGGCCGACGCAAGCTATCTCGTCACGGGCGGCCTCGGCCAGCTCGGCCTGGCGGTCGCCCACTGGCTGACGGAGCGCGGAGCACGCCGGCTCGTCCTTGCTGGCAGGCATGGGCTCCCGCCCCGGCGGGAGTGGGACGATCCCACTGACCCCGAAACCCGCCGCCGGATCGACGCGGTGCGCGCGCTGGAGGGCCTCGGCGTCACGGTCCGGGTTGTCGCGCTCGACGTCGCCGACGAGGCGGCGACCGCCAGGGCACTGTCGGAGTGCACGGATCTGCCGCCGATCAGCGGCATCGTGCACGCGGCCGGCGTCCTGGACAACCGCATGGCGCTGGACGTCGACGAGTCCTCGCTGCGCACGGTCCTACGCCCGAAGGTCAACGGGGCGTGGAACCTGCACCGGCTGTTTCCGCCGGGCACCGTGGACTTCTTTGTCCTGTTCGCCTCGTGCGGCCAGCTGTTGCGGCTACCCGGGCAGGCCAGTTACGGCGCGGCCAACGCCTTCCTCGACGCGCTGGCGGCGCACCGCGGTGACACCACCAGTTTCGACTGGACGTCCTGGCGAGGGCAGGGCATGGCCGCGAACAAGGCTGTTGACCGCGCGCTGCGTGCCATCGGCGTCACCGACATCTCGCCGGCGGAGGCATTCGCCGCGTGGGATTTCGCCTCCCGACGCGGTCCCGGCCAGTTCGTCATCCTGAACCGGGCACCCGTCGACGACGGCCGCCCGGCCGGCGCCGGCACGGATGACATCCCACTGCTGGCCGAGCTCGACGTCCCGCCGGGCGGCACGACGCGGGGCGCGGGTGGGGCCGGCGCAGAGAACACTCCGCAGACTCCCGACCCGCTGGCCGGTCTGCTGCCCGACGAGCTGCGCAGGCGGATGGTCGAGGTGGTCGGCGCCGACGTGGCCGGCGAGATGCGCCTCGCCGCCACGGCGCTGGACGTCGATCGTTCGCTGGTCGAGCAGGGCCTCGACTCGGTGATGACCATCGTCCTCCGCCGGCGGTTGGAAAAGCGGTTCGGCCGCCGGCTCCCGTCGACGCTGCTGTGGCATCACCCGAGCGTGGCGGCGATAGCCGACCATCTGATCGACCAGCTCGCCGCCCCGCCAGGCCCCTGATCCGCAGCGCGCGTCCGCAGGCCCGGCGCCGGCCGTGCGGTCACCGACCGCGACCCGTCAGCGCCGCTGCCCCAGCACCGCCTGCCGCTCGCGCGCCTTATCGCCGATGGCGGCGGGCGTCTCCAGCTCCGCCTCCGTGAGGTGATCGATCAGCACGCAGATTCTGGGTGGTGCCATCGTCCTGGCCGGCGCCACGATCCTCCGCCTGCCCCGGTGAGACGGATCCGGGCGGCCGGTCGGTTCGTGCCGTGACCGCCGGTCCCGATCAGCGTGATACTCGGTCTGAACGCAGATCGTCGAGCGGATCGGGGAGTTCGATGCCGACCACCACCGGTTTCAACCACGTCGCCACCATCACGGCGGACCTGGACAGACTCATCAAGTTCTACATCGACGCGTTCGACGCCGCGATCACCTTCGAGATGGCGGCGAAGGACGACCACCCGCGCATGATCATCCTCGATCTCGGCGGCGGCGCCGCCCTCAACGCATTCGAAGTGCCAGCCGACGAGATCCTCGGTGATCGACGCCGGCAGGGCGGGCGGGGCCCGATCGACCATTTCGGCCTCGCGGTCGACTCGCTCGCGACGCTGGAGGCGACCCGCGACCGGCTGCGCGACCTGGGCGCCGACATCGGCGAGATCCAGCGGCTCGGCTCCGAGTGGTCGCTGTTCTTCCGCGATGTCGATGGCATGGAACTGGAGGTCTGCTGCCACGCCGACGAGTGATCGGATCGAGCGGCGCTCAGCTCAGCTCGACGCGGATCAGGGGCCGGCCGGCCATCGCGGCCAGCCGCAGCGCCTCCTCGTCGAACCGGCGCCGAAATCCCGGCCCGCGGGAACGGCCGGGAATTTCTGGTCGGCGTCAGTCGGCGTCGCTGAACCGAATGCCGACCATCACCATCGCGATGACGACGGCGCCCCCGATCACGCTTCGCGCCGCGGGCACGTCGTCGAGAAGGACCAGCGTCCAGACCGGCGTCAGCGGCGCGTCCAGGACATCTATCAGGGCCGCCGTTCGGGACGGGACGCGGCTCGACCCGATCACCAGGAAGACCCGGCCCAGCCCGAGCGTCACGATTCCGAAGGCCGCGCAGATCAGCAGCTGGGTCGGCCGGAACAGCCCGGACCCGGCGAACGGCGCCGCCACAACCGCGCTCAGCAGGCAGGCCAGGCCGGAGGCGGCGAGCATCGGCGTCTCGCGGTGCTCGCGGGCGATGAGGATGACACCGGCCACGCAGACCGTCATGAGCAGCGCCAGGGCCATTCCCGCGACATCCCCGCCCGAGAGCCCGCCGCCCGACATGACCGCGACACCGACGACCACGCCGCCGCTGGTGACCCAGAAGATCCCGGGGGGCCGGTGCCGCCCCAGCAGCATTTCGATCAGTCCGACGATGATCGGTACCGTGGCGTAGATGATTGACACGTTGACGACGGTGCCGATCCGGTAGGCGATGACCAGGCTGGTCATCCCGATCGTGAACAATGCCGCGACGCTCAGCGCCGGCCAGCGGAAGTTCGCCCGGTCCGACAACCGCTGCCCGGTGAAAAGGCGCGCCACCACCCAGATCGCCAGTGCCCCGAAGACGCCCCGGATCACCAGAACATCCGGCAGCGGTAGCGAGGTGAGCGCGGTGAATAGCCCGACGGTGCTAAAGGCGACCGCCGACCCCAGCATCAACAGAACACCGGAGGCACGTTCGCCCCGCCCGGCCGGCGCGGGCTGTTCCGCCGGTGCTGGTGAAGGCGGGCTGGGCAGACGCTGATCCAGCGGTATCTGTCCTGGTAGTGCCGGTTGCCGCGCTGTGATCCACACCATGGGGGCACCTAACGTTCTCGGTAGGCGGACAACGAACGGGCTTCCCCATGCCAACCGGGTGGAACATGACGGCCCCAGGCGGACCACACCGTGGGTGGTTTGCCGCCGGGCGCGAACCACCGAGACCGTCATGTCCCGGCCGCCGGTCAGAGGGAAAGCGCCGTGCGAGGGCTGCCATCGCACTGCGGTCAATTCGAGGAGACCATCCGCGCCGTCGGCGCCCTGCCGGCGGAGAGTGTGCCGCCAGCCGTCCGCGATGATCTTTTGACGGCTTTCCAGCACTGGTCCGCGCCGGGCGAGAACCCCGGCTGATCACACTAGCTTTCCTGGTCGGCCGCGGTGCAGTTCACCAGGAGCTCGAAGGCGGTCTGGATGGTGCGGGCCTCGTCGGCGGAAAGGGAACCGAGCACGTCGGCCAGCCAGTCACGACTGTGGCAGAGGGCGGCCGACGCGGCGGTGCCGTCGGCGGTGGCGGCGATCAGCTTGACGCGTCCGTCGCGCGGATCGGCGCGGCGTTCGACGAGGCCCAGTTCGATGAGACGGTCGACCTTGGCGGTCAGGTTCGACGGGTCGCAGCCGAACTGCGCGGCGATGTCCTTCATCGATGAGGGCCGGATCGCCGCGAAACCGAGGACCCGCGCCTGGGCGAGGGTCAGCCCGGCCCGCTGGGCGGCGGTCTCGAAGTCGAGCAGGTAGGCACCGACGAAGTCGAGCATCGCCCGGCGGATCCCGGGAAAGCGGCCGCGGGCCATGTCGCCGGTCAGGGTTTCCCCGGTGAAGGACGGTCGGGTGCCCACCACAGGGACGATACCTGAGACTCTCCAGCAAGTGCTTGACACTCTCAGCCAATTAGCTGAGAGTCTCATGCAGTTGTCCCGGGCGCGGGACGCCGACGAAGGAGCACGTCGTGATCACAGAGTCAGCCTCACCGCCGTCCCCAGCCGGGCTTGCCGCGGCCGGCCGCAGCGCCGAACGGCAGGTCGAGGAGGTGGTGGCCGCGTACGTGCGAGCCGCCGACCGGCGGGACGGGTCGGCGATGAGCGGGCTGTTCACCGAGGACGCGGTGGTCGAGATCTATTACACGGGCAGCGGCGGCCGTGATCCGCTGGGCAGCGTGCGGGGAGCGGCGGCGATCGGGCAGGCGGTCGCGGGCCTGATGGCCCCGCACCCGCCGCGCGGCTGGAGCCACCACACCACGTTCAACCCCATCATCGCCGTCGATGGGGACACCGCCACCATCGACGTGCAGTTCCTGGTCTACAACGTGGTCGGCCGGGCGGAGCCTGCGGGCGGATGGCCGCCGGGCGCGGTGGGCGCGCAGGGGAGCATCACCCCGATCGAGTCCGGCTACAACCGGTCGACGCTGCGCCGCGTCAACGGCAAGTGGCTGATCGCCGAGCACGTGATCAGCCACGACCTGCCCTACGCGTTCCCCCGGGACTGAGCCCGGTGCGCGCCATCCGACGACTGGCACCCGACCCCGACGCCTCGCTGACCGGCCTTGAGATCGGCGACCGGGACCAGCAGCCGCCGCCGGACGGGTGGGTCACGGTGACGCTGCGGTGCGCGTCGATCAATCACAGCGACCTGGCCGCCATCCGCGGGCACGGGTTCGATCCGGCCGGGCCGCCGCGGGTGCTCGGCTCGGACGGCGCGGGTGTCGACCCGGACGGCAACGAGGTCATCATCTATCCGATCATCGCGGCGCCGCGGTACGCCGACCCGATGCACGATCCCGCGCTGCGGATGCTGTCGCAGGGCGTCGACGGCACCTGGGCCGAGCGGGTCCACGTGCGTCGCGCCAACCTGGTCCCGAAACCGCCGGAACTGACCTGGGAGCAGGCTGCCTGCCTGGGCACCGCCTGGCTGACGGCGTATCGGATGCTGTTCGGCCGGGCCAGGGTCGACCCCGGCGGGACGGTCCTCGTGCAGGGTGCGGGCGGCGGCGTTCCGACCGCCCTGATCCGGCTGGCCGTGGCCGCCGGTCTGCGGGTGTGGGTCACCAGCCGCGACCCGCGGCGCGGTCGACGCGTGGTCGAGGAACTCGGCGCGCACGCCGCCTTTCCGTCCGGCGCCGACCTGCCCGAACCCGTCGACGCGGCCCTGGACTGCGTCGGCAGGGCGACGCTGGCGCACTCGCTGCGCTCGGTCCGCCCCGGCGGATGTGTCGTGGCCGCCGGGGCCGTGACCGGTGCCGCCGTCGATGTCGACCTGGCCGACCTGTTCGTACGGTCGGTCTCCCTGCACGGCAGCGCGATGGGCACGCCCGCCGAACTACTGGCGCTCGCCCGGTTGTGCGCCACCACCGGCGCCGGGCCGGTGATCGACACCGTCTGGCCTCTCACCGAGGCCCGCCCGGGTATCGGCAGGGCCTTCGCCGGCCAGCAGTTCGGCAAGATCATCCTGCGCTGCGACCAGTGAGCGCGGCGTCGCCACGGCCGAGCCGGCCCTACCGGCAGGTGCCGCCAGCGAAACGATCGCTCAGGCGCACTGCCCCGAGCGGGGGCCGTTCACGGTGTTGCCCGTCTGGCGCAGCGAGGGGGTGTTCCCGCTGCAGCTGAGCGGGCCGCCGACGCGGTTCGCCGTGAACGCGGGGACGGCGTCGGCGGGTGTCGGGCCGCTGCCGCTGTTGTTGGTGATCTGCGCCGGCCCGCTGATCGCGTAGCCGGAGACCTCCAGACCCGCGGTGTTACCGCTCACGCTCAGCGGACCGGAGATGCTGCCACCGGCGCAGGGCGCGTGGTCCGAGCCGATCTGGACGTAGCCGGTGCTGCCCTGGACGGTGACGGGCCCGCTCACCGTCGCCTGGCACAGGACCAGGGCGGACGCCCGGGTGCTGGACACCGGTCCGGAGATCGACGCGCCGGTCACGGAAAGAGATCCGCCGGCCTGCACGGTGACCGGGCCGGCCTGCCGTCCGCCCGCGGCCAGGCAGACGGCCTGGTTGGCGGTCACGGTCAGGGGTCCGCTGTGGGCACCGGTGAGGCAGGGCTGGCTGAAGCCGACGGTGATCGTCGTCGGGGCGGGCGTGGCGCTCGGGCGGAAGGTCGGGCCGCCGCTGTAGCTCGCCGTGATCTGGTGCGCGCCGGGCTGGAGCTGGGCGGCGCGGAAGGTCGCCGTCCCCGCGGTCAGCGGGACGGTCGCCAGCGGGGTCGTCCCGTCCGAGAAGGTCACCGTTCCGCTCGGGGTGCCGACGCCGGCCACATCCGGCGCCACTGCGGCGGTCAGGTCGACGGGCCGGCCGAACAGCGGGCTGGTGGTCGACGCGGTCAGCGAGGTCGTCGTGGCGTGGGTGAAGTCGGCGCACAGCGCGTAGGCGCTCGCGACCTGGTCACCCGTACCGCCGGAGCCGCCGGCCGCGAAGATCGCGCTCCAGGAGGTGGGGTTGGTCGTCCCGTTGGCGGCGGGATCACCCGCCGTGTCGCTCGGGTAGCTGCCGCGCAGGTGGGTGCCACCGGCCGGGTTGCCCGAGGTCGGACCCGCCTGCAGGCCCTGGCCGCCGCCGAGGAGGGTGAGATCCGTCGGGCAGCTCGCGGTGGCGACCGCGAAGGTGCTCCCCTCCTGAGGACCGAGGCCGGACTTGCGGACGACCTTGATGGTCGTGTCACCAGGCTCGGCGCACACGGCGTACGCGAAGGTCTGCGCGCCGTTGTCGGACTGCCCGTTGATGAGGCCCATGCCCGTCCAGTAGCGCGGGTTCGTCGCCCCGTCGGGCAGCGGGTTGCCCGCCGCGTCGCTCGGGAAGCTGCCCACGGCCTTCAGGCTGGCCGACGGCGGCGGGATCGTGTGGGCTCCACCGCCGACCGCGACGGTTCCGTCGGGGCAGGCGGCGGTGGTGTAGGCGAGTCCGGCCCGGACCGGGCCGGGGACGGAGGCGACCGCGACGGTCCGGTGGTCGAGCTTCGTCCCCTCGGCGCACATCGCGAAGCTGGTGATCTTGTCACCGTCCTCGGCCTGACCGCCGAAGTTGCCCAGGGCCGACCAGAACTCGGGGTTCTGCGCCCCGTTCACGACCATGGTCCCGCTCGCGTCGCTGGGGAACGTCCCCTTCGCGCGCAGCCCGTTGATCGGCGGGATGGGGTCGGTGGCGTCGATCTTGCTGCCCCACATGCCACCGCTGACCAGCACGCTGCCCGCCGGACACGACGTCACCGCGGTCGCGTACGCCGAGGGCGCGCCCGGGACGGACACATCCGTGCGGGTCACGCGGATCACCGGCCGCTGCGCCGTGTCCGCCGGTGCCGCACCCGGTGCCGGCGCTGCCGCGGCGGGCGCCGCCATGGCAACGGTCACCGCCAGCGCGGACATCCCGGCGATGACGCCCCCGCGCCCGCGCGCCGCTCCTGGCCCGCCGCGGCTCCCGATCCAGTTCGTTCCGAGCACCCTGCCGTCCCCCCGTAGTCACCTCAAAGATTTCGGGCACGGCAACAGACCGCACCCGCAATGAGCCCAGCGCCACGCCGCCTCGGCGGTTCGTGACCTTCCCGAGCGACAGGACTGTACTGCTGGACAATGCGCAAATGCGAGGAGTTTGGCAAAAAAAGTGCGCATATACGGTTTGGATTCGGGTGGATAGCCGCTTGCGCTGGATCGGCAACCACCGGTGTTCGACAGGAGGGCCGTGCGCGGGCGCCGTGCCCTCCTGCCGTTCGTGCCGTTACCTCGCGACCGGAGCGACCGCGCGGCGAGCGCCGGCCGTCAGTTGCCGGCCAGGCACAGGGCCCACGCGTGTGACCTGGTGGCCGAGGTGGAACCGCCTCCCCCGGTGTGGGTGGTGGAGGTCCAGTTGGCCGGTGCGGTGGTGGACGGACTCCCGCTGCCGTCGCTGGGGTAGCTGCCGTTCAGATGATCGCCCTGGGCGCCCGGCGCGGAGAAGTCGGACGACGTGACGTCGCCGCCGGTGACGCCGGCTCCGCCGCTGATCAGCGTTCCGTCGCCCTCCCCGCACCCGGTCGTGGTCTTCTGCGGCGCCGCGACGCTGGCCGGGCCGGTCGACTCGGCGTACCGCACGGTGACGGTGGTCCCGCTGATGTTGATGCCGCTTCCGCTGCAGATCGCGTAGGCGTAGGTGACGTTGGTGGCGCCGGTGGTGCTGCCGCCGTACAGGCTGCCCGCGACCCAGGAGTCCGGGTTCGTCTCCCCGTCATCGGCGGCGATGGCGCCGTTGTCATGCGTGCCCGCACCGGTGCCGTCCAGGTAGGTGGGGGCGCTGAGGACCGGCTTGAGAGCACCCACGTTGTTCGGTGTGGTGCGCGCCCCGCCGCCGAGGAGCCGCGTGCCCTCGGGGCAGGTCGCCACCGTCAGGGCGGTGGTCCCGGGACTGGTCGGGCCAGCGACGCTGTTCATCACGATCTGGGTGCCCGTGATCGTGCCGCCGGGATCGAGGCACATCGCGTACGGCGTCGAGCCGAACGCCGCGTCGAGGCCGCCGCCCGACCCGCCCGTGCCGCCGATGGCCCGCGCCTGCGTCGCATTCGTGCCGACGACGCCGGGCGAATAGCTGTTGGCCGCGACGTACTCGGCCGTTCCGTCGAAGGGAACGATTCCCCTGACGTGCAGATTGCTCTGCGCCGTCCCGGTGCCGACGGTCTGCAGGATTCCGACGCCGGAGACCACGTCGTTCGCGTCACCGCCGGTTCGGCAGTTCGCGTTGCTCGCGCTCTCCGAGTTGGCCGTCGTGGGCCCGCTCGTGGCGCCAGGGCTGCGAACAGTCAGCGTCGTTGACGCGTATGCGGTTCCTGGCAGCGCGACCACCAGGGCGGCCCCGAGAACGAGTGCCGTGAACACGGGGGTCCGAAGAGACTTTCTCGCCATCGCCTTCTTCCTTGTCGGAGAGACGTGTTCGCCTGCGAACGTGACCTGGCGGAGAGGGACCGCTCGCCCGCCGGAGTTCCTGAGAACGCGCGCATGCGCCGATGACCGCCCGGTCGGCTCTCCACGATCGAGTTCGCCCACCGGCATCGGCGTCGCGCGGCCCGCCCCACCGTGGGAGCGACCCTCAGGATCGGAAGCATAGAGCGATTCAATCCGTGGATGCGCCATTTTCGTGGAAGCAACCCCGCTCTAGCGGATTCGTGCTTGAATCCCTGCGGCCGACCGGCCGCACCGTCACCGGCCGCAACCCGTCAGCGCTTCTGCCCCAGCGCCGCCAGCCGCTCGCGCACCTTGTCGCCGATGGCGGCGAGCGTCTCCAGCTCCGCTTCCGTGAGGTGATCGATCAGCACGCCGCGCACGTCATCCACGTGCTGGGGAGCAGCGTCCTCGATCAGTTTCCGGCCGCGCGGCGTGACGGCCACGACCGCCCCCCGCTGGTCGGTGGGGCACCGCTCGCGCCGCACCAGGCCGCGGTTCTCCATCCGGGCCAGGTGCTGGGAGAGCCGGCTCTTCTCCCAGCGCAGCAGCCCTCCCAGCTCGAACGGCCGCAGCCGGCCCTCCGACGCCTCGGAGAGGTGGACCAGCACCTGGTAGTCGGAGTTCGAGAGCCCGCACCCGTTGCGGAGCTGCCGGTCGACGAACTCCGTCAGGCCGTCCTGCATCTCCATCAGGCCGCGCCAGGCCCGCTGCTCGCGCTCGTCCAACCACCGCACCTCTGCCATGCAGGCACCCTACCGCTTGGTTGACATGTTAACCAGACTTCGATACGGTGCGGTTAACACATTAACTACCCTGTAGACGAATCTGATCACGCGAGCTCGGTGGCGACCCCAGTCGCCACCGGCGCACCGCGGACGACGGATGGGAAAGAACGCAGATGGACACCAGCTCCGCAACAGGCCACCGCGCGCTCGATCACCTCGACGCCGAGGGCCGCCGCATACTGTTCAGCGAGGCGCGGACCGCCAACAGCTTCGCGGACACCCCGGTGTCCGACGCGGAGCTGTCGGACATCTGGGAACTGGCCAAATGGGCGCCGACCGCGGCCAACTCCCAGCCGCTGCGCGTGCTCTACGTCCGTCCCGGCGAGGGCCGTGACCGGCTCCTCAAGCACATGGCCGAAGGCAACCGCGCGAAGACGGCAGCCGCCCCGGCCGTGGCCGTCCTCGCCGTGGACACCCAGTTTCACGAGCACATTCCGACAGTTCTGCCGTTCAGGCCAGAGCTGAAGGACGTCTACGCCGCGAACGAGGCGATGCGCACCGAAACCGGCACCTTCAACGCCACTCTGCAGGCGGGCTATTTCATCCTTGCCGTCCGCGCCCACGGCCTCGCCGCCGGGCCGATGGCGGGTTTCGACGCGGCCGGCGTCGACGCCGAGTTCTTCCCCGACGGCCGTCTCCACTCGATTCTGGTCGTCAACATCGGTCACCCCGGCGAGAACCCCTGGTTCGGCCGGCTGCCCCGCCTGGAGCACGGCGACGTCGTGCAGTGGGCCTGAGAAAGACCGATCAGTGCCGCGGCCGTGGCGGTCGGCGTCAGGCGGTGTGATCGGCCGGCCCTGAGGGCTCTCGGCGGCCGCGTTCGATGAGCGGGGCCAGCCCGTCGAGCAGGCGGGCGAGGCCGAAGCGGTAGGCGTGACCAGGGTCGTGGGCGCTGCCGTGCGCCTGACCGGCGGCCGCGCCAACCCGGCTCGCGCGCGGATAGCGGCTTTCGTCCAGCACGCGGCTCAGTAGCGGGCCGACCGTCGCCCACCATCGGGCGTCGTCGCCGTCGGGCCCGGCGGACGCCACGGCCGCGTCGTGGGCCGCGCGGGCGTTGGCCTGGACGAAGGACAGCAGACAGGTCAGGCAGTCGTCCATCTCGACGTCTGACAGGTCAAGGTCGTCGAAGGCGGAGAGCTCGTGCTCGTACTTCGCCATGAGACCAGGCCCCAGCGGCGGCCGCAGCGTGGAGACCTCAGCTGCCCAGGGATGCGCGGCGAACAGGGCCTGGTTCTCGTCGGCCACGGCGGTCAGCCGCTCCCGCCAGACCGCGCCGGCCGTGTCCGTCCGCGGCATTCCGGCGTAGGCCGCGTCGAGCATCAGGTCAAGCAGTTCCTCCTTGCCCGGCACATAGGTGTACAGCGTCATGGGGACCACTCCCAGGGCACGGGCGACGGCCCGCATCGTCACCGCGGGGAGCCCCTCCTGGTCGGCGAGGTCGGTGGCGGCCCGGACCACGGCGGTGAGGTCCAGCGCCCGGCTCGGTCCCCGGCGGGGGGCCGGCGCCTCTCCCCACAGCAGAGCCAGCGTGCGGGCCGGATCTCCGGCGCTCGATCGTTCGGCGCTCACGTGCCCATCATCCGGGGTAAAACTCTGTACGTCGTATGGTGTACGGAGTACAGAGTAAGTGCCAGCCGATCCCGGAGGTTGCACGTGAAGATCAGCTCGTCGGCCGTGTCGCTGAACGTCGACGACGTCGCCGCCTCGGCCACCTTCCTCACCAGCCACTTCGGCTTCACGGAGCTGATGGCCGCCGACGGCTTCGTCTCCCTCGGCCGCGAGGACGCCGGGATGAACGTCGTCTACCTGCGCCGCGGGCTGCCCACCCTGCCCGCCGACCAGCGCGACGCCCACGCCGGCGGACTGATCCTCGCGTTCGTCGTCGACGACCTGGAGGGGGAACTCGCCCGGCTCCAGAACGCCGGCGTGACCATCACGATGCCGCTGACAGTCGAGGAGTGGGGCGAACGCGCCTTCCAGGTCCGCGACCCCAACGGCGTCATCGTCCAACTGGTCGACTGGAACGGCGCCAGCGGTCAGCCCGCCGCCGGCAACGCCTGACGCGGTCGGACCGCCCGCGGGGCCCCGTGACGGCAGGGCCGCGCGGGCGGTTCGGCGTGACGGGCGCGTCGGGTCAGAAGCCCTGGCTGCGCATGGCGGCGTCGACGTTCGCGGCGTCGGCCGCCGCGTACTCCGGCGCGTTCGCCACCACGGCCTGGGTGGTGAGGAAGAGGCCGGCGATGCTGGCGGCGTTCTGCAGGGCGGAGCGGGTGACCTTGGCGGGGTCGATGATGCCGGTGGCGATGAGGTCGACGTACTCGC
>NZ_JALKFU020000029.1 GCF_023242965.2 Frankia sp. AgKG'84/4 | reverse complement strand
GACCAGCGCCGGGCCGATGCCCGTACCGCCGCCGCGGGCGGCGCGGGCGACGGCGAGCCGTCCGCCCCACCACCAGCCGAGGTCGACCGCGGTGGCGGGATGCAGCCGGACGCCGCCGAGCAGTGTCCCGCCGGTCGCGCGGGCGACGAGGACGACGGTGCGTTCGTCGTCGTCGGCGTCATCGCGGTCGGTGCCGGTGAACAGGCCCTGTTCGGTGACGAACACCTCATGGCGCAGCCGCCGGTAGGCCCGCAGGTCCGCCTCGCCGGCCGCCACCTCGATCGTCCACGCCGGCCGGGCGGCGCCCAGCGCCGGTGCGCCGAGCAGGACGTTGCCGAGTTCCATCAGGCACCCGCCGAGGACAGCGCGCTGCAGGCCCCGCAGGCGGCGCAGCCGGCGCGCTGCTGCGAGCCGTGCATCCCGGCGGCGCGCAGCAACGCCGCGACCCGGGTCGTCACGTCGGTGACGACCGCGGCGGGCGGCGGCGACGCGCCGTCAACGTCGGTCGCGAGCGTGCCCGCGATCGTCCGCAGCGGCACGACGAACGGGTACACGCCCATCTCGACGAGTTCGGCGGCACCGGCGACCAGCTCGTCGGGATCCTCGCCGAGCCCGATGATCAGATAGGTGGAGACCTGGTTGCGGCCGAAGACCCGCACCGCCTCGCGCCAGGCGGCCCGGTACTCGGCGAGGGGCACCGAGCCTTTGCCCGGCATCCAGCGCCGGCGCGCCGCGTCGTCGAGCGACTCGACGTGGATGCCGATGCTCGCCGCGCCCGCCGCGCGCAGCTCGGTGATCGTCGCGAGGTCACCCGGCGGCTCGCACTGCACCTGCACCGCGAGGCCCGGCACGGCCGCGAGGACCGCCCGCGTGCAGCGGGCCAGGTGCCGGGCGCCGCGATCGGGCCCGGCGGTCGTGCCGGTGGTCATCACGAGCTGGCGGACACCGTCGAGGCGCACCGCGGCCTCGGCGACCTCCGCGAGTTGCTGCGGCGTTTTCACCGCGGTGGTCGAGCCCCGGCGCAACGACTCCTCGATCGCGCAGAACCGGCAGCGCTCCTGCGCCCGGTACCGCACACAGGTCTGCACGACGGTCGTGGCCAGTACGTCCGCGCCGTGCAGACGGGCGATCTGGTGGTAGGGAACGCCGTCGGCCGTGGTCAGGTCGTAGAAGGCGGGCCGGCGGACCGGCTCGACGGCGAGGCCGAGGTCGGCCCCGTCGAGCAGCAGCCGGCCGTCGCGCACCTGGTAGGGACTGGTCGGGACGATCGGCAGGGCGGCACCGGCGCCGCCGAGCAGGACGTGGCCGTCATCGGAGGGGCCCGCGCCACCGTGGCGCTGGACAGGTGCGTCGAGGGCCACGCCGCAGACCGCGAGTTCACTTCTCAGCGCGGTGCTCGCCACCGTTACACCATGTAGGTGGAGTTGATGATGGCACCCTTGCGGGCGTAGTGGATCACCGCGTCCTGCACGTCGAGCGGGTGTGCGGGGATGACCCCGGCGATGAGGTCCTCCTCGCGGGCGCCGTGCAGCGCGAGGCCGAAGCGGCAGCAGTAGACCGTGCCGCCCTCCTTGATGAAGGTCTCCAGGGAGAGGTTCATGTTGGTCTCGCCGGGGAACGCGGCGTCACCGGTGGTGGGGAAGCCGCGGTTCGCGACGCAGTTGATCGCTCCGGGGCCGTAGAAGTAGATCGCCGACTCGAAACCCTTGCGCAGCGCCCGGGTCGCCTGGAGTACGGCGACGAAGCTCACCGAGGACTCGTGCGCGATGCCGTGGACGAGGGTGAAGTAGCACTCGCCGTCCTCGGCCTGGTAGTCCGGGAAGATCTTGGTGCTGCCGTAGAGGTTGCTGCCCTTGGGCAGGGAGGGGTGCGGGATCTCGGCCAGGCTCCTGGCGATGTTCTCGCTGATCGTTTCGTCCAGGGACATCGTGTTCTCCTCGTGGTGTCGGGTGGGTGCCGCTCGGCGACGGTGCCACGGCCGAGTTGACCCTGACCGGGGTGATGGTGCGGATTTGGGGGACGGTGGAGACGGCGGGGTGCGGATCGTGGGGGCGGGGGGGCCGGCCGCCCCCCCCCCCCCCCCCGGCGGGGGGCCCCCCCCCCCCCCCCCCCCCCCCCCCCCCCCCCCCCCCCCCGCCGCGGGGGGGGGGGGGGGGGGGGGGTGGGGGGGGGGGGGGGGGGGGGGGGGGGGGGGCGGGGGGGGGGGGCCCCCCCCCCCCCCCCCCCCCGCGGCTCGTGGGGGTGGGGTGGGGGTCAGTCGTAGAGGGCGGCGAAGTTCGCGCCGAAGACATGCCGGGCGAGCTCGCCGTCACCCACCGCCGCGGCGAGGCGGGCGTACTCCCCGGCGTGGTCGCCCCAGGGCTCGTCGGAGGCGAACAGCAGCCGGTCGTGGCCGAGGCCACGGCGGTCGATCTCGGCGGCGAGCCAGCGCGGCGCGAAGCCGATCGACCAGCTCAGGTCGGTGTAGACGCGCTTGCCGGCGGCGACCCAGTCGAAGAACCGGCCGCCGGCCAGCTTGATGTGCCCGCTCATCCCGCCACCGAAGTGCACCAGGTGGATCTTCGCCTGGTCGCCGAAGCGCTCGACCAGCTTCCCGACCTGGTCGATGTCGCTCGCGGCGCCGGGCGAGGTGTGGATGTGCACGATCAGGTCGCGTTCCACCGCCGTGGCGAAGATCTGCTCCAGCTGGGCGAGGCAGTCGGCGTCCTCGACGCTGCCGCCGAGCAGGAACGTCGTCTTCAGCGCCCGCACGCCCGGTTCGCCCGCCAGCGCCAGGGCGCGGGCGGTGAGCTCGGCGTCCTGCGGGCGCGGGGAGACGAACAGGCCGGCGCGGATGCGGTCATCGTGCGCCGCCGCCTCCAGCACCAGGTCGTTGAGCTCGAAGGTCCGGGCGACATCGGGCACCCCGTAGTTCGGGATGACCAGGGCGCGCGTGGTGCCCTCGCGGTCGAGGTCGGCGACGAGCTGCGCGACCGTCGCCCGGGCGTTGACGTCCGGGTTCACGGCCGGACCTCCGTAGAACGGGTAGGCCGGCAGCACACCAAGGTGTCGGTGCGCGTCAGCGAGTCCGGCGAACGTCATGTAATGAGTACAAAGTTTGAGAATTTCGGATTGATGGCCTTCGGAACAAGTTCGTGTGTCATGCGCGGCCGCCTCCCCCGCAGGCGATCGGGGTCTTCGACGAAATTCCTGCCCAGGAACCTCCTCGCCCCGTTGCGGTGATCGCATCCAGTCTGCCGGACGAGGGGCGATATCGCCCCCGCTCATAGCCATCGTGTTGATGTGACCGCAATTTGTCGACGCGATCTGGGGAAACAACACCGCCGCGGGGCACGATGGGGCCCCGGATCAACCCGGTCGAGCTAGGCGACGGTCGCCGCCGATGTGGTCAGTGGTCTGCTGGTTGGGCGGCATCGGTGCTGGTAGCGCGCCTGCCCTCGAGATCGGCGGCCTGCTCGACCTCGAGCAGGGACTCGGCGTGCCGCTCGGCCTCGAAGGCCGCCGCCCCACCGCGGACCCCGAACAGCCGCTTGCTGACGATCAGGTACGCCACCGCGGCCACGTTGATGATCAGCGCCCCGATCCGCAGGAACGTGATCCGCTCCGTCAGCTCGTAGACCTCCAATGGCAGGAACGCCGAGGTCGCCACGACGGCGAAGTACTCACCCCACCGCTTGAGCAGCCACAGCCCGACCGCTTCGACGATCTGCACCGCCGCGTACCCGAACAGCAGCAGCGCCACCAGCAGCAGCGTCCTGGGCTGGGTGTGCACCAGGTGACGCAGGTGCTCGATGGTGGGGGAGTGGTCGAGGTCGAGATGCAGCACGTCGGCGAGGGGCCGCGCGGCCGGCACCGCCCGGTCGAACAGCCGCTGCACCTGGTCCTCGGACCGGCGAAAGCGCAGGATCGCGTAGGCGACCAGCACCATCAGCAACGCCCGGATCAGCCTTTCCAGCGCGAGCAGCCGCAGCACGGTGGCGTCGCGCAGCGCCCGGCCCCGCAGCAGCGTCGGTGCTTCCTGCGCGGGACCGGACTGCCGCGGCTCACCAGGGACGAAGTCCCCGCAGCGCAGGCACCGCCAGCTCGGCCCGGCCGGCGTCGCCGCGGTGAGCCGCGCGGCCAGGTCCGCCTCGTCCGGCCGGTAGGTGGCGTGGCCCTTGCGCGAACAGGCCCGCAGTTCCCAGTCCACCCGCATCCCCTCCCACCCGCTCCGCCGCGTTCTGCCGGATCCGCCGAGTCTCCCAGCCGCCGGTGGCCGGCGGGGCGGCCCTGACAGTTCCCCGACATCACGGCGGAGGAGGCCGCCCATCCCGCCGAGGCCGCCCATCCCGCCGAGGCCGCCCATCCCGCCGAGGCCGCCCATCCCGCCGAGGCCGCCAAGGCCGCCCGAGGCGAGCGGGGTGCCGCAGCGAGCATGCCGACCATGACCCGAAGGCGCCCTCGTCGCTTCATTGCCGTAACGGCAATGAAGTTTGCCATTTTCATTCACCGTGGCGGACGCTGCGCTGCGGAGGTGGTCGGACATGAACGACTCGGATATGAGCGACTCGGCGCGCAACGGCTCGGACAGCAACGGCGGCGTGCGGGATGACTACGAGGTCGTCGTCGTGGGCGGCGGCCCGGCGGGGCTCAGCGGGGCCCTGATGTTGGCCCGGTCCCGGCGCTCGGTGCTGGTGCTGGACGCCGGCGTCCCGCGCAACGCGGCGGCCGAGGGGATCCACGGCCTGCTCGGGCACGACGGCGTCGCGCCGGCGACGCTGCTGGCCCGCGGCCGCGCGGAGGTCCGCCGCTACGGCGGCGAGGTGCGCGACGCCGAGGTGGTGGGCGTGTCCGGCGTCCAGGACCGGTTCACGGTCACGCTTGAGGACGGCCGGTCGGTGCGTGCCCGGCGGGTGCTGGTGACGACCGGGCTCGCCGACGTCCTGCCCGACGTGCCGGGACTGCGCGAGCGCTGGGGACGCGACGTGGTGCACTGCCCCTACTGCCACGGCTACGAGGTTCGCGACCAGGCGATCGGCGTGCTCGCGACCGGGCCGATGTCGGTGCACCAGGCGCTGCTGTTCCGGCAGCTGAGCGACGACGTCACCTATTTCTCCCACCAGTGCGCGCCGACGGCCGAGCAGGCGCGGCAGCTCGCCGCCGCCGGCGTGCCCGTGGTCGACGGCCCGGTCGCCGAGCTGGCGGTCACCGACGACCGGCTGACGGGGGTGCGGATGTCCGACGGGCGGATGGTGCCCCGCGCGGCGCTGGCGGTCGGCTCGCGGATGGAGGCGCACGCCGGCTTCCTCGGCGATCTCGGGCTGGTCCCGCAGGAGCATCCCAGCGGGCTCGGCGCGCACATCCCTGGCGATCCCGCCGGTCGTACGACGATGCCCGGGGTGTGGGTCGCGGGCAACGTGAATGACCTCGGCGCCCAGGTCGGCGGGGCGGCGGCCGCGGGCGCCTGGGCCGGCGCCCAGATCAACGCGGACCTGGTCATGGCGCGAACCCAGCAGGCCCTCGAGACCATGGCCGCGACGGCGCGGCCGAGCAACACCCCGGCCAACCAGGCGGACGAGCACCACGCCGGCCACGACCACGACCACGACCACGACCACGACCACGACCACACGGGGCCCGGCAGCGCCGCCGAGTTCTGGGCGGGGTTCTACGGCGAGAAGCAGCCCTGGACGGGCCGCCCCAACCAGCTGCTCGTCCGCGAGCTCACCGAGCATCCCCTCGACGGCGCCGGCACCGCCGTGGACGTGGGCTGCGGCACCGGGGCGGACGCGATCTGGCTGGCCCAGCGTGGCCTGCGAGTCGTCGGCGTGGACATCGCCCCCGCCGCGCTGGCCCGGGCGGCACGGGCCGCCGAAGCCGCCGGGGTGGCCGATCATGTGCGTTGGGCCTGTCACGATCTCGAGACGGATTTTCCGGCGGGCACCTGGGACCTCGTTGCCGTCTCCTACCTGCACTCACCCGTCGCGTTCGAACGTGAGCAGGTCCTGCGCCGCGCGGCGGCCGCGGTCGCGCCCGGCGGCACCCTGCTCATCCTCGGGCACGCCGGCGGCCCGTCCTGGGCGCCCGAGGCGCAGGTGGACTTCCCGAGCACCGATGCCGTGCTCGCCGCGCTGGACCTGCGGGGCTGGACGGTCGAACGGGCCGAGCGCCGGACCGTCGCGCTCACCGCACCGGACGCGACGGCGGGTTCCAGGCCGGACACCGTCCTCAGGCTGCGGCGAACTCCCATCGCCGGGTAGGCGCCGCCGCGGGGCGGGGGTGGCCGGTCAGGAGGCGTCCGGGGCTGACCGGCCGGCGCCGCGGGGGCGGGCCCGCAGGTGCAGGCGCTGGCCCTGGGGGCCGAAGATGCTGAGGAACTCGACGGCGTTCTCGTCGGCGCCGCCGAACCAGTGCGGGACGCGGGTGTCGAACTCGGCGGCCTCGCCGACGGAGAGCACGAGGTCGTTGCCCGCGAGGACGATCCGCAGCCGGCCACTGAGAACGAACAGCCATTCGTAGCCTTCGTGGCTGCGCGGATCGGGGGCGTCCAGCCGCGGTCCCGCGGCGATGATGTGCTTGAAGGTCTGGATGCCGCCGGGGCGGTGGGACAGCGGCACGACGGTCATGCCGCCGAGGCGGATGGGTTTGCCGTGCACACGGGGGTCGCCGGTCGGTGGTGCGTCGACGAGCTCGTCGAGCGGCACCCGGTAGGCCCGGGCCAGGGGAAGCAGGAGTTCCAGCGTCGCCCGGCGCTGACCCGACTCGAGCCGCGACAGGGTGCTCACCGAGATACCAGTGCTGGCGGAGAGTTCGGCGAGAGTCGTCTCACGCTCCCGGCGCAGCCGGCGCAGCCGCGGGCCGACGGCGGCGAGGGTCCGGTCCAGCTCGTCGTCCCGGGAAGCGCCCGCCGTCATCGCATCAACCTACGTCGGCGGTCGGCCGCTCCCGCACGGACCGCCGTGCTGGCCGGGCACCGGTCTCGATCCTTCAGGCGGCGCGGGCGACCGGCTCGGGCGAGGTGCCCGTCGTCGGCGCCGGGGCCCTCGTCGCGGCGGGGCCGGGCAGGGCCAGGCGCAGGATGCGCTTCCAGACACTCACCGTCTGTCGCGGCAGCGACCCGGTCGCGTAAGGAAGGCCGAATCGCTCGCACAGGGCGCGCACGCGCGGCGCGACCTGCGCGTACCGGTTGCTGGGCAGGTCGGGAAAAAGGTGGTGTTCTATCTGGTGGCTCAGGTTGCCGCTGAGGAGATGAAGCGCCGGCGGGCCACTGAGGTTGGCCGAGCCAAGAAGCTGCCGCACATACCAGTCGCCCCGGCTCTCGCCGTCGATGTCCGCCGCGGTGAAGGTTTTCGTGGCCTCGGGGAAATGGCCGCAGACGATGATGGTGTGCGCCCAGATGTTGCGGACCACGTTGGCCGTGAGGTTACCGAGCAGGACTGGAAGGAAGGCGGGGCCGGCGAGCGCCGGAAAAACCATATAGTCCTTCAGGCCCTGGCGGAGGATCTTCTTGAGCATGTCCCGGAGCTGGCCGCGAGCCTCGTCCCAGGACTTCTCGCCGCGGAAGACCCGTTCGATCTCGACGTCGTAGATCGCGATGCCCCATTCGAACAGGGCCGCGAGCACGAGATTGTACAGCGGTTGGGCCAGGTACACCGGGTTCCACGGCTGCTCGGGGCTTACCCGAAGAATGCTGTAGCCAAGGTCGCGGTCCCGGCCCAGAACGTTCGTGTACGTGTGGTGTACGTAGTTGTGCGTGTACTTCCACCCGTCGGCGGGGGACGCGGAATCCCATTCCCAGGTGGTGGAGTGGATGCGTGGGTCGCGCATCCAGTCCCACTGGCCGTGCAGGACGTTGTGGCCGATCTCCATGTTCTCGAGGATCTTGGCGAGGGAGAGCATCGCCGTGCCGGCGAGCCAGGCCGGTGGCAGGGCGGCGGCGAACATCACCGCCCGCCCGCCGATCTCCAGGCCGCGCTGCAGCGCGATCACCCGCCGGATGTACTGGGCGTCCTGCTCTCCCCTGCTGGCGAGAACCTCGGCGCGGATGAGGTCGAGTTCGCGGCCGAGGTCCTCGATGTCCTGGGGGCTGAGGTGCGTCGTTGCTGCCATCGGCCTAATCCTCAAAGATCGATTTCTACGTCGCCGGCGGCGGCGGACACGCAGGTCTGGATGAGTTCGCCGGCGGTGCCGTGCTCCACGCCGGTGCGTAGGTCGCGAACCCGACCTTCGGTCAGGGGGACGAGGCAGCGGTGGCAGATGCCCATCCGGCAGCCGCTGGGCATGAGCATGCCCGATCTTTCGCCCACGGTCAGCAACGGGGTGTCCGCCGACGCGGTGGTCTCCCGCCCGCTACGGGCGAAGCGCACCCGCCCGCCCTGTCCGTTGCCGGTACGCAGGTTCGGGTGGAAACGCTCGGTGCGCAGCCGCGCGCCGATGCCGGCTTCCCGCCAGTGCGACTCGGCCTCGTCGACCAGCGCGGCGGGTCCGCAGACCCAGGCCATCCGCTCGGGGAGGTCGGGGCACAGGGCGGACAGCGCGGCCATCGTCAGGCGCGCCGGGTTCCCACCGGCCGGACGGGTGTGCTGCTCATGCAGGCGCAGGGTCGGGAAGCGGGCGGCCAGGCGGCGCAGCTCCGGCCCGAAGATGACGTGGGACGGGCCCGGCGCCGAATGCGCGAGGACGACGTCAGGCATGCGCTGGCCGGCGGCGAGGTGGCGCAGCATCGCCATCACCGGGGTGATTCCGCTGCCGGCGGTCACGAAGAGCAGGCGGGCGGGAACCTCGGCCGGAAGAACGAACGTCCCCGTGGGCTGTCCGAGCCGGACCGTGTCGCCCGCGCGCAGCGCGTGCACGATGTGGCGGGACACGAGTCCGTCGGCGCTGGCCTTGACCGTGATCGAGAGGAGGCCGTCGGAGCGGCCGGGAGGGGAGGACAGCGAGAACGTCCGCGAGTGCCACACCCCGTTGATGCGGAACCCGGTGTCGATGTGCTGTCCCGCGATGTGCTGTCCCGCGGTGACCTGGCGCCAGCCGAGGCCGGGACGGATCAGAACGGTCGCGGCGTCAGCCGTCTCCGGGACAACGGCCGTGACGCGGCCGGAAGGTTGATTCCGTGACCACAGCGGGTTGAGTGCCGCGCGGTAGTCATCGGGAGTGAGCGGGCTTGTCAGGGTTGCCGCGGCGGACGCGAGCAGTGGCCTGATACCCAGCATCCGGTCTTCTCTCCTGTCGCTGGTCGAGAAGCCTGGTGCACGAAGGGTCGCAGGACGCCGGAGTCTCCTCGCGGAATTCTGCAGAGCGACCGACGACGGGGGGGTGGGCCGGTTGCCACCCCGCCGCTGTCAGGTCGGAAGCGACCTGGTGCGACTTGTACGGAAGAAGGCTTCTTGCCCGCTGCCGGACGAGTTGGCCGCAGTCAGTCGGGTTAGATCAGAGGCTGTACCTGAGCGGCTTGCGGGCCCTTCTGCCCCTGCTCAATCGTGAAGGAGACGCGCTGGCCCTCTTCGAGGGACTTGTAGCCGTCTCCCACAATCGAGGAAAAGTGGGCGAAGACGTCGGGTCCTCCGCCATCAACCGAGATGAAGCCGAAGCCCTTTTCGGCGTTGAACCACTTCACAGTACCTTCGGACACGTTCTTTCCTCGTTCCCCATGCTGCGGCACACCCGCGTGGTGTTCCGGCTTTGCGCCGATTCTCGCCGTCGGCGATCATCGTGATGCCATCCTGTGTGGTGACCGGCGGCACCAAGGAGAAGAGCAACGTGTCCACGGTACACCCTGGGTCACGGCCATGTGGCGGGAGCGTGGCGTCGACGGCGTTTCCGCTGGCCGCGTTGGGATGTCGACGCTCCCCGGGCGGAGTTCGTGAACGTCGACGGCCTGGGCATGACCCCGCCGTTCCCGTACGATGAGGACATGGCGGAAGATGATCTGTGGACCACCGCGGACGTCGCCAGCCGCCTGACGATCTCGGTCGAGCGGGCCCGCCGCCTGTGTTCTCGCGATGATTTTCCTCAGCCGGTCGAGTCCGCGCCGTACTTCGACCGCTGGCGGGCCGGCGACGTCGAGGCGTGGCTCCTCGACGGCAGGGGCGGTCACTGACTGTCGCGACCATGCCGCCTCCTGACGCCGTGGCGGCAGTGATCGGCCCGGGGAATCTCGCGGACTCCGCATCGCATGGGTGCCAGTGATCCGCGCTCCAGGTGCGCCGCGATCGTGGCACGGGTCTCCAGATCGCGGTTGTCCAACAGCCACACGTCCCAATGCCGTGCAGCGGTAGGTGGACTCCGTCGCGGCCGCTGGTGTTGACGTCCTGGGCGTTTCCCTCCCGAGACCGAGCGGTCGGCGGGTGATGATGTCTCGTTTTATCTCGGTGCAGCGGCCGTGGATGTCGCCGCCCGGGAGCGGGGAGACGCCGGGGGCCAGGGCGACCCGCTCAGCTCGAGGACGCCTGGAACTCGAGGACGCCCGGGAGCGGTCGCCGGGCAGTTGTTGACCGTCGGGCGCCGTCGTAATCTAATTTGATGTCGGTTTCAATTTCCGCGGACTCGCGGCCCCGCGGCAACGCCTGAGCCGGGCCCCGGGTCGCGGCCGGACGAGGAGCGTGGTGGCAGCCATGGAGACGGTATTGATTCTCTGTACGGCCGACCCCGCGCGGATGAGCCTCCGGGTGTGCTGCACCCAGACCTTCCCGCGTGGGCTGGGATGGCTGAGCTGATGTCGGCGCCCGCGGTGCTGCTCGGATCCCCGCTGGGCCCGTTCGCCGGCGCCCTGGACCCGGACCTGCTGCGTCGCTACGCCGAGGCGACGGCGGACCCGTCGCCCCGGGTCCGGCTGGGCGAGGTGGCACCGCCGGTCGCCCTCGTGACCCAGATCTGGGCGGCGCAGAACGCGGGCCTGAGGGCGGCCGTGCCGGCCGAGGTGAGTCAGGCCGCCACCGGCGGCGTGCATGGCGAGCATGACATCGTCCTGCACCGTCCGATCCGGCCCGGTGAGCCGCTTCGTATCTGGGTCGAAGGCCAGAGCGCTCGGCCGGCCGGACGCAACAGTCTCGTCACTTTACGTCACACCATCCGGGACGCGGCTGATGCGCTGGTTGCCGAGCAGTGGTGGACCACCGTCTTCCTCGGCACTACCTGCGCCCGGGCGGGCGAGCCGCCGGCCGAGCACACTTTCCCGGCCGCGGCGCGGGAGCGTCCGGTCGCGACCTGGGAGGCCGAGGTCGACGAGGGGATGGCGGCGCGCTATGCCGAGGTCTCGGGTGACCACTCGGCGCACCACTTCGACGCCGACGCCGCGCGGCGCAGCGGTTTCGACCGGGTGTTCCTGCACGGCCTGTGCACGATGGCGCTGTGTGCCCAGGGGGTCGTCGAGCGGGTCGCGGGAGGGGACCCGGCGCGGGTCCGCCGGATCGCGGTCCGCTTCGCCACGCCCACCTTTCTCGGTGAACGGCTGCGGGTGCGCTACTACGACGCGGGCCCGCTCGGCTACGCCTTCGAGGCCGACAGCGGCGGCACGCCCGTCATCACCCACGGCCGGGCCGAACTGCGCTGAGCCGCGTCCGGTCCCCGCCGCGTCGCCATCGATCACCTGCGAGGAGTGACCGTGACCAACACCAGCCCGATCCTGGAACTCGGCCTGAGCGGGGAACTGGGCGAGGAGGCCGCCTTCGGGCGGGCTGAGGTCGTCCCCGAGATGTGCGGGCCGGGTGGTTCGGCCCTGCGCACCTCCATCCTGGCGACGTGGGCTGACCTGCTGACCGGCTCGCTCGCCGTGGTCCTCATGGGCCCGCGGATCCCGATCACCCTGGATCTGCAGGTGGAGGTCGTCGAGCCGGCGGAGCCCGGGGACGAGATCAGCCTCGAGGGCACGGTGCTCAAGCGCGGCCGCTCCGTCCTGGTCTGCGAGACGCGGGTGCGCCGGGCCGGGGGGAGCCTCCTCGCCGTTGTTCACACGACGTTCATGCTGTCCCCGGATCCCCGGCACGTCTTCCCCGATGGCTACCTGCCGGGGATACCGGAGTCGAAGGGCCGCCTGCCGGTGCCGTTCGCCGAGCGGGTCGGGTGCGTCGTGGGGGTGCCGGGTACGGCCGAGGTCGCCCATCAGAGCGGCGGGACGAACGCGGCCGGGGCGATCCAGGGCGGGCTGGTGGCGCTCGTCGCCGAGGAAGCCGCGTTCTCCCTGTTCGACGAGCCGAGGTTCCACCAGGCGATGGTTATCCGCTACCTGCGCCCGTTCACCGTCGGCCCGGCCCGGGCGGTGGCCGAGCGCCATGGTGAAACCTGCCTGGTCCGCCTGACCGACGAGGGGGCCCGGAAACTGGGTGCCGTGGCCACCCTCCGCCCGATCTGAGGCGGCCCCGAAACCTGCCTGACCGCGCCCCGCCCGATGACCCTCTCGATGAGGGAGCAGATCAGCCAGCTTCAGCTGATCGTGAGGCGGAGGCGTCCCCATCCGGGTGGGTGCCGCGGTCGAGGCGTGCGCCAAGCATTGATCATTTTGTGATCCCACGTTGAGGTTGCGAAGGGGTGGGTTTCGGGGACGCTCCCGGGCCCGCTTCCGTCCTGTGGTTTCCAGGACACTGCGCACTGCGGACCTATGTCGTCCGGGGCATGACCCTCTGTGCCTACGGGCGGCGTATGTCCGGCAGTCTCCGTCGACCCGGGAACCCCGTTTACTGCCTTTGCTAGCCGAAGGCGAACAACCGAGGGCGCGAGGACAAACTGGCCGAACATCCCAGAACGGTCCGAGTTCGCGAGGACGTCCTGCTCGGCGCGATCGCGACCTTCTACACCGAGCGGGAGTTCGGCCGCAGCCGGGTCGCTCCTCTGACCGCCGAGCTGGCGACCTACGACGACCGGGCCGCCCAGGACCGGGCCGCCCAGGAACGGGCCGCCGAGAGAAACAGACTCCAACGCAGGCTCGATGACCTCGCGCGCAGGCAGGACAACATCCTGCGACAGGCGCAGGAGGGAGACCCGGCTGACCCGTTCACCCAGGGACTTCGACGCAGCTACTACGACCTCGACGCGGCGGAACGCTCCGCCGCGCTGGCAAGAATCGAGGACCTTGACATGACAGAGGAGTCCGAACCGGACCATCCTGGCCCCGACAGCCTCACACTTCTGGAAGCCCTACCGGCGCTCCAACGTCACGTTCGACCGGGCGCCGTTGCTGACCTGCACGAGCGAAGCCACACCCCGAAGCGAAGCGAAGACCACACCCCAACACCAACCCCAAAAGGGGAGAAGCCCTAACCCCCGCCCCCGCCCGCCGCAGGGGGGTCCCGGGGGGTCACCCCCCGGCCAGCACTACAAGACGCAAATGGTGCCGCGAAGCCGGCACACACCACCCCAAAGTCGCGTGCCCCCGGCAGGATTCGAACCTGCGCCACCGCCTCCGGAGGGCGGTGCTCTATCCCCTGAGCTACGGGGGCTCGGGGCTGACGCGACTTACGTTACCAGGAGGGAACAGCGGATCGTGCGACCGGGTCGGCCGTAAGCTGCCGGTGTGTACCCCGCTGCCCCCCGGATCCTGGTAGTCGACGACGACGCGGTGATCCGTCAGCTTGTGGTCGTGAACCTCGAGTTGGAAGGATTCGAGGTCCACACGGCGGTCGACGGTGTCGACGCCCTGGAGATGGTGCGGGAGGTGAACCCGCAGGTGATCACGCTCGACATCATGATGCCGAGGATGGATGGCTGGGACGTGGCCGCTCACCTTCGTGAGGATCCCGTGACCGCCAACATCAAGCTGATCATGCTGACCGCCCGTGCGCAGGAGGCCGACGTCCGGCGCGGCTCGCGGATCGGCGTCGACTACTACCTGACCAAGCCGTTCGACCCGGACGAACTGATCACCGTGGTGCAGAGGCTGGCGGCGGGCCAGCCGGTCTGACGGGCGCGGTGGGTCGGCGGCCGGCCCCGGTGTGCTGCCGCGCCGATAGCATCGCGACATGACCCCCGCCGATCTCGCCGATGTCATCATCGCGGCCATCGGTCGCGCGGTCGCTGACGGCGACCTAGACGTGACCGTGCCGAGTGCCGTCACGGTGGAGCGCCCGAAGAACCCCAAGCACGGGGACTACGCGACTCCGGTGGCACTCCAGCTCGCGAAGGCGGCCCGCCGCCCGCCGCGCGCTGTCGCCGAGGTACTCGCCGGTCGCCTCGCCGCCGAGAACGGCATCGTCCGCGTCGACATCGCCGGCCCCGGCTTCCTGAACCTCACCCTCGCCGGCTCCGCGCTCGGTGAGATCGCCCGCGGCGTGCTGCGGGCGGGGGCCAGCTACGGGCACGCGGCCAAGGCGCGGGACGTGCGGGTCAACCTCGAGTTCGTCAGCGCGAACCCGACCGGCCCGGTGACGCTCGCCTCCGCGCGCTGGGCCGCGGTCGGCGACGCGATGGCCCGGATCCTCACGGCGGCCGGGTTCTCCGTCGGCGCCGAGTACTACGTCAACGACGCCGGCGTGCAGATCACCCGGTTCGGTGCGTCCGTGCTGGCCGCGGCGGCGGGCGGGGAGATCCCGGCGGAGGGCTACCACGGCGCCTACGTCGCGGAGATCGCCGCCTCGGTGCTGGCCGACCGGCCGGACCTGCTGGACCTGCCGGCCGACGAGGCGCTCACCCTGGCGGCCCAGACGGGTCTGGCGCTGATGCTCACCGAGATCCGCTCCACGCTGGAGGGCTTCGGGGTCCACTTCGACCGCTGGGCGTCGGAGCAGGAGCTGCATGACACGGGCGCGCTCACGGCCGCCGTCGACGACCTGCGGGCGCAGGGGCACGTGTTCGACTCCGACGGCGCGGTGTGGCTGCGCACCACCGACTTCGGCGACGACAAGGACCGGGTGCTGGTCAAGAGCGACGGCCAGACCACCTATTTCTGCGCCGACGCCGCCTACTACCGGGACAAGCGGGGCCGTGGTTTCGACCAGCTCGTCTACCTGCTCGGCGCGGACCATCACGGCTACATCGCCCGGCTGAAGGCCATCGCCGCCTGTTACGGCGACGACCCCGAGACCAGCCTGGACGTCATCATCGGGCAGCTGGTCTCGCTCACCCGGGGCGGCGTGCCGGTGAAGATGTCCAAGCGGGCGGGGACGTTCGTGACCCTGCACGACCTCGTCGATGCGGTGGGCGTCGACGCGGCCCGCTACTCCCTGGTGCGGTCCTCCCTTGACTCGGCGATCGACCTGGACCTGGACCTGGTCGCCCGCCAGACCAGCGACAACCCGGTGTTCTACGTCCAGTACGCGCACGCCCGGATCAGCTCGCTGCTGCGCGGCGCCGAGGCGCTCGGACTCGCCGTCGCGCCGGACGGCGCCGACGTCGCGCTGCTCACCCACCCCCGCGAGGTCGAGCTGCTGCGGGCCCTCGGGGAGTTCCCGCGGGTGGTCGAGGCCGCCGCGGCCCTGCACGGGCCGCACCGGGTCGCCCGCTACCTCGAGGAACTCGCCGGCATCTACCACCGGTTCTACGACGCCTGCCGGGTACTCCCCCAGGGGGATGAGCAGGCCGGCCCGCTCACCGACGCCCGGCTGCTGCTGGTCGCGGCGACCCGCGTCGTGCTCGGCAACGGGCTCGGGCTGCTCGGCGTCAGCGCGCCCGAGCGGATGTGACGGCGCTATGACAGGCAGAGGCGATATGAACGCGACCGACTACCCAGCTACCACAGCCTCAGCGGCGCCCGGGGCGGGTGCCCTGGAGGAGAACCTCTGGCCGGCCACGGCCGCTCTCGACCCCGACGGCGTGTTGCGCGTCGGCGGCGTGCGGGTCGACACGCTCGCCGCGCGGTTCGGGACACCGGCGTACATCCTGGACGAGGACGACTTCCGCGCCCGTTGCGCGGCCTGGCGCCGTTCGTTCGCCGACTGTGACGTCTACTACGCCGGCAAGGCGTTCCTGTGCCGCGCGGTCGCCCGCTGGGTGGCCGAGGAGGGCCTGCACCTCGACGTCTGCACCGGCGGCGAGCTGGCCGTCGCCCGCTCGGTCGCCTTCCCGCCCGAGCGGCTGCTGTTCCACGGCAACAACAAGTCCGTCGCCGAGCTGCGGGCCGCGCTCGCGTACGGCGTCGGGCGGATCGTCGTCGACTCCTTCGCCGAGATCGACCGGCTGGGGGCGCTCGCCGCCGAGGCGGGGGTGCGCCAGCGGGTGCTGATCCGGGTCACCCCGGGCGTGGAGGCGCACACCCACCACTACGTCTCCACCGGCCAGGAGGACCAGAAGTTCGGCTTCTCCCTGGCCGGCGGTGCGGCCGCCGAGGCCGTCGAGCGCGTCCTCGTCGCGCCCGGCCTGCAGCTCGTCGGCCTGCACGCGCACATCGGCTCGCAGATCTTCGACACCGCGGGCTTCGGCCTGGCCGCGCACCGCATGGTCGGCCTGCTCGCCCGGGTGCGCGACACCCACGACCTGGAACTGCCCGAACTGGACCTCGGTGGCGGCCTCGGGATCGCCTACACCGGTGAGGACGCCCCGCTGGACGTCGACGACGTCGCCGAGCGGCTGCTCGCCGTGGTGGGCAAGGAATGCGCCGCCGCGGGGCTCGCCGTACCGCGTCTCGCCGTCGAACCGGGCCGCGCGATCGCCGGCCCGACGACGGTGACCCTCTACGAGGTCGGCACCGTCAAGGAACTGCCCGGCCTGCGCACCTTCGTCAGCGTCGACGGCGGCATGAGCGACAACATCCGTACCGCGCTCTACGACGCCCGGTACACCGCGCGGCTGGTGTCCCGGCCCGGCGCTGCCACCCCCGGCGTGGTCACCATCGTCGGCCGGCACTGCGAGTCCGGCGATGTCGTCGCCCACGACGTGCCGCTGCCGGTGGACGTGCGCCCCGGTGACCTCGTCGCGGTGCCGGCCAGCGGCGCCTACCACCGGTCGATGGCGAGCAACTACAACCACGTCGCCCGCCCGCCGGTCGTCGCCGTGCGCGACGGCGCTGCCCGGGTGATCGTCCGCCGCGAGACCGAGGAGGACCTGCTGCGTCTCGACACCGACCCGGCGGCCGAGCCGACGCCGACGGTCGCCCCGGGCACCGCCGCGGCCAGCTCGGCGCAGGCCCGATGAACATCGCGTTGCTCGGCTGTGGAGTCGTCGGCAGCGAAATCGCCCGGCTGCTGCGGACCAGCGCCGACGACCTCGCCGCGCGGGTCGGCGAGCCCCTGGCGCTGGTCGGGATCGCGGTGCGCGACCCGGGCCGGGCCCGTGACCCGGAGATCGACCCGGCGCTGTTCACCGCCGATGCTGCCGGGCTCATCGCCCGCGACGACGTCGACCTGGTGATCGAGGTCGTCGGCGGGATCGAGCCGGCCCGCGGGTGGCTGCTGGCCGCCCTGCGTGCCGGCAAACCCGTGGTCACCGCCAACAAGGCGCTGCTGGCCTCGCATGGCACGACGCTGCACGACGCGGCTGCCGACGCCGGCACGGACCTGTACTACGAGGCCGCGGTCGGCGGGGCGATCCCGCTGATCCGGCCACTGCGGGAGAGCCTGGCCGGCGACCGCGTCCGTCGCGTGCTCGGCATCGTCAACGGCACGACCAACTTCGTGCTCACCCGGATGGACGAGACCGGCGCGTCGTTCGCGGAGGCGCTCGCCGAGGCCGGCGCGCTCGGCTACGCCGAGGCCGATCCGTCGGCGGACATCGACGGCTTCGACGCCGCCGCCAAGGCCGCGATCATGGCGCAGCTGGCCTTCCACACCCGGGTGACGATCGACGACGTCTACCGCGTCGGCATCGGTGAGGTCACCGCCGCCGACATCGCCAGCGCCCGGGAACTGGGCTGCACCGTGAAGGCGCTGGCCGTCGCCGAGCGCTCGGCGGACACCGAGGGGATCAGCGTCCGCGTCCACCCGGCGATGATTCCGCGCACGCACCCGCTGGCCGGGGTGCGTGAGGCGTTCAACGCCGTGTTCGTCGAGGCCGAGGCCGCCGGCCAGCTCATGTTCTACGGCCAGGGCGCGGGCGGTGCTCCGACGGCCTCCGCGGTGCTCGGCGACGTGGTCGCCGTGGCCCGCAACCGGCTCGCCGGACGGCGCGGCCCAGGTGAGTCGTCGTACGCGGCGCTGCCTGTGCTGCCGATGGGCCGTACCGTGACGAGGTATCACGTGAACCTCGATGTCACTGACAAGACCGGCGTGCTCGCGACGGTCGCCAGTGCCTTCGCGCGTCACGATGTGTCCATCAGGAGCGTCCGTCAGGACGGCCGCGGCGATGACGCGAGCCTTGTCCTGGTGACCCATGCCGCCCCGGACGCCGCTCTGTCCGCCACCGTCGAGGAGCTTCGCGGCCTCGCCGGGGTGCGGGCGGTCTCCGGTGTGCTCCGGGTCGAGGGAGGTGAACCGTGACCACGGCTTCGTCCATGACAACCGCGTCCGGATCGACCGTGTCGGGACCGACCGCCACAGCGGCGCCGGTCGCGGCGGGAGCAGGCACGGCCACGGCCCTGCCGCCCGAGCGGTCGCACCGGCCGTGGCGGGGCATCATCGAGGAGTACCGGGACCGGTTGCCGGTCGACAGCACCACCCCGGTGATCACTCTGCGTGAGGGTGGCACCCCTCTCGTGCCCGCGCCGCATCTGTCCGAGCTGACCGGCTGTGAGGTTCATCTCAAGGTCGAAGGGGCGAATCCGACCGGTTCGTTCAAGGACCGCGGCATGACGATGGCGATCAGCCGTGCCGTCGGCGCTGGCTCGCAGGCGGTGATCTGCGCGTCCACCGGTAACACCTCGGCCTCGGCCGCGGCCTACGCGGCCCGCGCCGGCATCACCTGCGCGGTGCTCGTCCCCAGCGGGAAGATCGCGCTCGGCAAGCTCGCTCAGGCGCTGGTCCACGGCGCGCGGCTGCTGCAGCTCGACGGCTCGTTCGACGACTGCCTGCGGGTCGCCCGCGAACTCGCCGACACCTCGCCGGTCACGCTGGTGAACTCGGTGAACCCGTACCGCCTGGAGGGGCAGAAGACGGCCTCCTTCGAGATCGTCGAGGCCCTCGGCCGGGCGCCTGACATCCATTGCCTGCCGGTCGGCAACGCCGGCAACATCACCGCCTACTGGCGGGGATACCTCGAGGAGGACAAGCGCGTCGGCGCGGGCCGACCGCGGATGTGCGGGTTCCAGGCGGCGGGCGCCGCGCCGATCGTGCGCGGCGAGATCGTCACCTCGCCGCAGACGATCGCCACCGCGATCCGCATCGGCAATCCGGCCTCCTGGGACTTCGCCGTTGACGCGCGTGACTCCTCCGGCGGGCTCATCGACGCCGTCAACGACCGGCAGATCCTTGCCGCCTACCGGTTGCTCGCCACCCGGGAGGGCGTGTTCGTCGAGCCGTCCAGCGCGGCCAGCGTCGCCGGCCTGCTGCTGGCGCGCGCCGACGGCCGGATCGAAGCGGGCCAGCGGATCGTCTGTACGGTCACCGGCAACGGGCTGAAGGATCCCGAGTGGGCGATCAGCGGTGCCAAGAAGCCGGTGACGATCCGCCCGACCGTCGCGGGTGCCGCCGAGGCACTCGGGCTGAAGACCTCGTGACGACGCGGGCGCCGGCCCGCCGCGTCAGGGTGCGGGTGCCCGCGACGAGTGCGAACCTCGGGCCCGGCTTCGACTCCTTCGGCCTGGCCCTGGCCCTGTACGACGAGGTCGAGGTGGAGCGGACCGCGGCCGGGCTGAGCGTCGACGTCGTCGGCGAGGACCCCGTCGCCCAGGACGAGACACATCTGGTGGTTCGGGCGATCCGGGCTACTTTCGACGTGCTCGGCTGCCCGCAGCCCGGTCTCGCGCTGCGCTGTGTCAACCGGATCCCACATGGGCGCGGTCTCGGTTCCTCCGCGGCGGCGATCGTCGCCGGCATCACCGCCGCGGCCGCGCTGGCGCAGGACGGGTCGGCGCAGGACGGGTCGGCGCAGGACGGGTCCGGGCGCGACGCCCGGGGCGGGGACACCTCGGCGCGGACCGGGTGGATGCTGCGGCTCGCGAACGATCTGGAGGGGCATCCCGACAACGTCGCCGCCGCGCTGGCGGGCGGATTCACCGTGGCCTGGCAGGATCCGGCCGGCGCGTCGAGCCTGCGGGTGACGCCGTTCGACGAGCTGCGCCCGGTGGTCTTCGTGCCGACGCTGCGGCAGTCCACCGAGGCGTCGCGCGGGGCGCTGCCGCAGCGGGTCCCGCTGGCCGACGCCGCCCGCACGGTTGGCCGGGCGGCGCTGCTCGCGCTGACGCTGGCCGCGACGGAGCCCACCGCCGTGGTGCGGCGGGTGGAACTGCTCCTGCGGGCCACCGAGGACGTCCTGCACCAGCCCTACCGGCTGCCGTCCGTGCCGGCCACGGGCCTGCTCGTGGCCCGGCTGCGTGAGCTGGGGATCCCGGCGACGCTGTCCGGCTCCGGTCCGTCCGTGCTCGCGCTCGCGGTCGGCGGCCAGCAGGCGGCGACCGCGGTGGGCGCGGCGGACGCCGGATTCTCGGTCGTTCCGCTGACGGTCGACCTCGGCGGCGCGTGGGTCGACCGCCTCGACACCGACTGAGGACACGGCCGGTCGGCGGGCAATAGCCCCATAAGGGAATTTTACGGTCGGTCGGTTCGTCGAGTGAGCCCTTGGTCGCGGTGATGTGTCACATCGGGAAGTCCTGACGTCTCAAGGTTGTTGCCGAGGTGTCTGCCGCTGGATAGTCTGGTGACTGCACCCGCTGCCACCGCGGCGCGTGCTCGCTCCCGCTGCGTCGCTCTGGCTCTGCCAGATGGACCGTGGTTCGGGACTCCGGTGTTACGGCCTCGTCGTCGTTGCCTCGGCTCCACACCGGCACACCTGGGCGGGATCGGCGAGTTCGCTCGCGGCAGTCGGCCGCTGGCGCCGTAGACGGGCACAACCTGTCGCCCTTCCGGTGCTGTACATCCCCTTCATCCGGCATCTGTGTGCAGGCGAAGAAGGTTTCAGACGCTACGCCCGGCTCGTCTGTCGAGCCAGTTCCTTCAGGGAAGGAAAACCTTGAGCGACACCACCAACGTGCTGCCAACGAGCGCACGTGAGTCTGCGGCGCCTGCAACGCCCGCGACGCCCCACGAGGGCGGGCTGGCGGACGCCGGCCCGGGGGGGGGCGCCCCGGGGTCCCCGGCTCGGGAGGCGGCGGCCCGCCGGGGGAGCGGCTCAGCGGCCGCGGCCACCGCCGCGCAGGATCAGGGACATTCCTT
>NZ_JALKFU020000299.1 GCF_023242965.2 Frankia sp. AgKG'84/4 | reverse complement strand
GCGGCACCGCGGCCGTCTGGCCGTGGTGGCGACCGGTGTGGTGGCGACCGGTGTGGTGGCGACCGGTGTGGTGGCGACCGGCCCGTCCCCGGCGCCGGCGGACGACGGATCCGGGGGCGGCGCGGCGGCCCTGGTGGAACGCACGGTGAAACGACCGGTCCGCGACCAGGGTTCACTCCACGGCTGATCCGCCGCATCGTGCACCGGCTCGGTGTCGACGACGGCCTCCCTCACCAACGGGGCCACTGCATCACGGGCCTAACGCATCACAGGGCTAACGCATCACAGGGCTACTGCATCACAGGTACGCCGACTCAGGTGTCGATGATGGTCAGGCTACCGCCGCGAGTACCCGAACCCGGTGGACCGTCACCGGGGGGACGACCGGCGCGTCACCGCAGCGCGGCGGGCACCGCGACCGTGAGGCAGAAGGGATGGCCGGCGGGGTCGAACAGCACCCGCCAACGGTCCGGATCCGGCTGGGTCGGGGCGAGGGTGGCGCCGAGGCGCAACGCCTCGGCCTGCGCCGCCGAGAGGTCCTCGACGGCCAGATCCAGATGGAGCTGTTTGGGCACGCCGGGCCCAGGCCAGCGGGGAGGCTGGTAGTCCGCGATCGGCATCGCGGTCAGCACGAAGCCGTCCGCGACCACGCCGACGGTGCCCGACGGGCTGGTGAACGCCACCGAACCGCCGAGCAGCCGCGCCCAGAACCACGCCAGCGCATCAGCGTCCGCGCAGTCCAACGACACGGCGACACGGCGAACCACACTCATGGTCCACACGCTAGTACGCGCCGTCCACACCCGATCGCCGGCCGCGGGGACGCCAGGCGCCCCGTTCGCCCTCAGCGAACTACCGACCGTGAGTGGACGAACGCCGGTGGGAGCTGGAATGCGCGCGGGCAGCCCGCTGGTTGTCGCCGGCATGACGACTCTGGGACTCATCGGCAGTGGAAACATCGGCTCAACGGTGGCGAAACTCGCCGTTGCCGCCGGCTATGACGTGGTGCTCAGCAACTCGCGGGGGCCCGAGACCCTCGCGGAGCTGGTGGCGCGGATCGGGCCGCGGGCACGGGCGGCGACGGCCGCCGAGGCCGGCGCGGCCGGCGACCTCGTGGTCGTGACGGTCCCGCTGAAGGCCTACCGGGACGTTCCGGTCGAACCGCTGGCCGCCAAGGTGGTCATCGACACCAACAACTACTACCCGGAGCGCGACGGCACCTTCCCCGAGCTGGAGAACGAGTCGACGACGACGGCCGAGCTCCTCGCCGCCCACCTGCCCACGTCGACGGTGGTCAAGGCGTTCAACAACATCTACTTCAAGCACCTGCTGGCGCTCGCGCGCCCCGCCGGCGCGCCGGACCGCTCGGCCCTCGCGATCGCCGGCGACGACCCGGCCGCGAAGGCGACCGTGACGGCGTTCCTCGACGCGATCGGCTACGACGCCGTCGACGCCGGCCCGCTCGCCGAGGGCTGGCGCTACCAGCGCGACACCGCCGCCTATGCCGGCCTGTACTCGAACGCGGACTTCAGCCAGGCCCACGCCGCGGACGGCGCCACCGTGCGGGCCGCGCTGGCCGCCTCCCGCCGCTACGCGGACGCGGGCGCGGCACGCGGCTGACCCTGACCCACGCCGGGGCGCCGCGTTCACGGGTCGCGCACAGGTTGGGTTCGTAGGGTGGCGTTCGGGACCGGACCCCGCCGGGGGTCCGGCCTGAACCCCCGGAGACGGCAACCAGGTGGCCCTCGGCGATGGTGCGCGGATCGCGGTCCCCTGGCGGCTGCTGCTCGGGTTCCTGCTGGCGTTGCTGGTCGGCGGGGACGCGGCGGGCGTCCCGCTGGCCGTCGGCATCGGCGCGCACCGGGCCGTGTCCGCGGGCCTCGCCCGCACCCCGCCGATGGGCTGGAACAGCTGGAACGCGTTCGGCGCGGACGTGCGCTCCGCCGACATCCGCGCCGCCGCCGACGCGATCGTGGCCACCGGGATGCGCGCCGCCGGCTACCAGTACGTGATCATCGATGATGGCTGGATGGCTCCGGCCCGCGACGCCGAGGGCAACCTGCGCGCGGACCCGGACCGTTTCCCCGAGGGCGTCGCGGCGCTGGCGGCCTACGTCCACGCCCGGGGGCTGAAACTCGGCATCTACGAGTCCCCCGGGCTGAGCACCTGCCAGGGTCTGCCCGGCAGTTACGGACACGAGGCGCGCGACGCCGCCGCGTTCGCTGCTTGGGGCGTCGACTACCTCAAGTACGACGCGTGCGGCTACCTGGACCTGCGCCCGACGGCCACCGACGCCCGGGGCTGGCTGGTCACCGGTTTCACCCGGATGCGCAACGCGCTGGACGCCACCGGCCGGCCGATCGTCTACAGCATCAATCCGGCGGCGGGCGGCGACCCGGCGGCGGCGAAACCGTGGACGTGGGCGCGCACGGTGGCGAACCTGTGGCGGACGACCAACGACCATGTGCCCTGCTGGATGTCCACCGAGCCGCTCGGCGGCTACACCGGCGGCTGCGTCGCCGACAACCTCACCGCGTCGGGCGCCTGGGCGCGCAGCGGCGGCCCGGGGCACTGGAACGACCTCGACATGCTCACCCTCGGTCTCACCCCGGACACCGAAAACGTTGTCGTGCGGGAGATCGGCGCGATCGCCACCGGTTCGGACACCAGCCGCCTCGATGACACCGAGGCCCGCACGGAGCTGAGCATCTGGGCGATGCTCGCCTCGCCCCTGCTCGCCGGCAACGACCTGACCCGCATGGACGCCTCGACGCGCGCGATCCTCACGAACCGGGCCGTCCTCGCCGTCGACCAGGACCCCCTCGGCGCCGCCGCGGTCCGCGAGCCCCGCGCCGACGGCCTGCTGGTGTGGACCCGCCGGCTCACCGGCGGCGACACCGCCGTCCTCGCCGTCAACCCGTCCGCCACCGCCCGCACGACGACCCTCACCGGTGCCGGCCTGGCCCTGCCGGGCGCCGACGCCTACGAGCGGCTCGACCTGTGGACGGGCGCGGTCAGCACGACCACCACCGACGTCGCGCTCCCGCTCACCCTCGCTCCCCACGCCTCGGCCCTGCTGCGCCTACATCCCAGCGGCCGGTCGGAGCACGCCGTCGTCACGCTGTCGGCTTGAACACCTCGTCGAACAGGTCGGTCATCGCCCGCCAGGATCGTTCGTCAGCCCGCCGGTCGTACTTGATCGCAGCCATCTGGGAGCCGTCGGCGGCGGGGTTGGTGAAGCTGTGCGCGGCGCCGCCGTAGAGGTTCATCCGCCAGTCGACCCCGCCCTCGCGCATCTCCTGCTCGAACGCGCGGCGCTGCTCGGGCGGAACGATCGGATCCTCCGTTCCGATGCAGACCAGGATCGCGCCGGTGATGTTCGCGCCGTCCTGGGGCCGGCTGGTCGAGAGCCCGGAGTGGAATCCGACGACGGCCTTGAGGTCGGCCCCACCCCGGGCCAGTTCGAGGGCGAGCGTCCCGCCGAAGCAGAAGCCGATCGCCGCGACCCGGTCCGGGTCGGTCAGCTCATGGTCGAGCAGGATGTCCAGACCGGCCTGCCCGAGGGCGCGCACCCGCGCGGGATCGCCGGAGAGCTGGCCGAAACGCCGGCCGGTCTCCTCCGGAGCCAGCTTGCGCCCGCCACCGTGGTAGTCCAGCGCGAAGGCGACATAGCCCAACTCGGCCAGCCGGCGGGCCTTGTTCCGGGAGTGGTCGCTGAGCCCGTCGCCCTCATGGCAGACCAGCACGGCCGGTCGCGGGCCGGGCCGGGTGTCGTCCACCGACAGCTCGCCGATCAGCTCCAGATCCTCGTAGGTGTACTCGACGTCCGCCGTGTGCATCGATCCTCCTGACTCTGATGGCCCACGACGGAACAGGACGTCCGCCGCGCGCCGCAAGCCTGCCAGATTGACCACGGACGGAGCGGATCTCGCCGGTGGCTAGGCGGTGGGAGTAGCCAGCCACATGCGGATTCCCACGACAACAGGGTTCATAGGGCGATCATGGCAAGATCCGCGACCACCTGGCCGAGGTGCCAGCCCGCGAAGTTGCTGTTGCTGACGATGGTTCAGCCCAGGCGCCGCAGGACCCTGACTGTCAGACTCAGGCGACATGTCCCCTATGCACCCGGCGCCCCGCGCAGGGTTCTGCGTGACACAGGCCGCCGCGGCGGCCACCCCGCCCGGCTCGCGGACCAGACCGCTGACCACCGGTGATCGTGCGTTTCTGCACTTCACCCGGCTCAACCCTGGGGAGAGCCTGGAGATCGGGGTGGTCCTGCACGTCGACGACCCGACCCTGACCGTCGAGGAGCTGCGCGGCCAGGTGGCGCAGCGGCTGCGCGGGGCACCTGCTCTCACCGAGCGGCTCGCCCCGCCGGCCGCGTCCGCGAGCGAGATCGTCTGGGAGTTCGACCATGAGCTGGACCTCGACTATCACGTCGACGCCGAGGAGCTGGCCGCCGGCAGCGGGGACGCCGGTCTGCGGGCGGCGCTGGACCGCATCGCCGCCCGGCCACTCGACGTGGACCGCCCGCTGTGGCGGCTCTGGCTGCTGCACGGGCACACGCCCGGCGCGGTGGACGTCGTCTATCGGTTCAGTCACGTCCATCAGGACGGCGGCGCCCTGCACCAGGCGCTGCATCTGCTGTTCGGACCCGACCGCGACCCGGCGCTTGCGAACCTGCCGACCTACGGCATGCCACGCGCGCGGGACTATGCCCGGATCGTCGCACGGCTGCCCGGTGAGATCCCCTGGACGCGCCAGCTCGCCTCCTGGGGCGGCGCGGCGCGGGGCGGGGCGCGGCACACCTGGGCGGTCACCGACCTCGAGACGCTGCGCCGGATCGCCCGCCGCCACGCGGTGACCATCAACGATGTGTACCTGGCGGCCATCGCCGGAGCGCTGCGCGCCTGGTCACTGCCGGAGTGGGAGCACGGTGGGCGTCCCGTCCACGCCGCGGTACCGATCAACCTGCGCGCTCAGAGCGAGCGCGAGCTCATGTCCAACTTCACGTTCGGTATGCGGGTTCCGTTGCCGTGCGCGGAGCCCGACCCGCACCGGCGGCTGGCCCGGATCGCCGCGCGGACCCGGCGGGCGAAGGCGGACGGAAGCCTCGCCGTGGTCGGACGGCGGATACTGGACACGACCCCGCCGGACGCGCCGCCCCGCACGCTCGCCCAGATCGCCTCCACCGGGGCTCGCACGAAGCGGGCGGCGCTGGTGGCGAGTAACGTCGGCACGATGCGCGGCCCGTTCTCCATCGCGGGCCGGGAGGTCTCCACGCTGATCGGCATGCCGCCGTTGTTCGTCGGCCGCCAGCATCTCTCGGTCGCGCTGTTCGGCCTCGGCGCCCAGCTGTGCGCCGGGTTCGCGGCGAGCGCGAGCGTGCCGCGCCACGGCGAACTGGCCGACCTGTGGCTCGCCGAACTCGCCGCCCTCGATGCTCCCGCCCGGCGGGCGTCCGTCCCAGCAGGAAACCGTGGGGAGAGTTCATGACCGTCTCCGTCGTTGACACCGGGGCGCGCCAGATCAGCCGGTCCGCGGTCGTGAACGCTGCGGCCGAGGAGCTGTTCGCGCTGGTGGCTGATCCGCACCGGCACAGCGAGATCGACGGCTCCCACACGGTGCGCGGTACGGTCTCGGGCCCGGCCCGCCTGTCCGCCGGCGCCCGGTTCTCCATGAACATGAAGGCGTACGGGCTGCCGTACCGCATCACAAGCCGGGTGACGGCGTTCGAGGAGCCCCGGCTCCTCAAGAACCTGCTCCGGTACCGGGTCGGGAAGGACCTCGGGGGTGAGCGGGCCCGGCGGCGGCCAGGCCCGCCGCGAACGCCTCATGGTCGGCGGACGGCACGGCGCGGCCTCCTCACGTCGTTCGCGGAACTGCTGCCATGGTCTCACCCGGCGCTCGCGCAGGATTCGATCCGTATTCCTCCGGGACTCAACCTTCGTGGGTGCGCGGACGTTTCAGAACCCCGAACGCGAACGGCGGCCTTGTGCGCCACCGACGGATCGGAGGCGAGAGTGTCTGAGCGGGAAGGTGTCGAGAGTTGCGCGACGATGAGGAACGGGCGTTCGAGGAGTTCCTCGAACGTACGGCGCAGCGGCTTCTGCGGTGCGCCGTGAGAGTCTTCGGCGGTGAGGCGGTCCGCACGCCGGCGGGTTGGAAGATCACGCGGGGCACCTACTGCGGGGCAGTCATGATGATCTGCCCGTCCTAGACGGTCGACGCGTAGGTCTCGCCCTGCGGCGACCAGCGCCCCCCGGGCCAGGAGGTCGCGGCCTTGATCTTCTTGGTCCGGCGGATCGTCTTGCCGTACAGCGGGTGCTGCACACGGTCCTCAAC
>NZ_JALKFU020000298.1 GCF_023242965.2 Frankia sp. AgKG'84/4 | reverse complement strand
CCGACCGTCGTACCACCAGCGGTGTTCCCACCACCGCCACCGACCGTGGTGCCGCCAGCAGTGTTCCCGCCGCCACCGCCACCACCGACCGTCGTACCACCAGCGGTGTTACCACCACCGCCGCCAACTGTGGTCCCACCGGCAGTGTTCCCACCGCCACCACCAACCGTGGTGCCACCAGCAGTGTTGCCACGACCACCACCAACAGTCGTGCCACCAGCGGTATTACCTATGAAGAAGGGGGAGCCAGCTCCACGGCTGGTGGTTCGCCGGGTGCCGAAACGGCCGATCGCGGTACCGGCACCGATATTTCTGCGAACTCCACCGACCGTGGTTCCTCCAGCGGTATTACCGCGCCCCCCACCGACAGTCGTACCACCAGCGGTGTTCCCACCGCCACCACCAACCGTCGTACCACCAGCGGTATTGCCACCACCACCACCACCACCGACAGTGGTACCACCAGCGGTATTGCCACCGCCACCACCAACCGTCGTCCCACCAGCGGTGTTCCCACCGCCACCACCAACCGTCGTACCACCAGCGGTATTGCCACCACCACCACCACCGACCGTGGTACCACCAGCGGTATTGCCACCGCCAGGACCGCCACCGACCGTGGTACCACCAGCAGTGTTACCACCACCAGGACCACCGCCGACCGTCGTACCGCCGGCCGTGTTTCCGCCGCCACCACCGACGGTGGTACCACCAGCGGTGTTCCCACCGCCACCACCGACCGTCGTACCACCAGCGGTATTACCACCACCAGGACCGCCGCCGACCGTAGTACCGCCGGCGGTATTACCGCCGCCGCCCCCGCCGACGGTAGTACCACCGGCCGTGTTTCCGCCGCCACCACCGACTGTCGTGCCACCAGCGGTGTTTCCACCGAAGGGGCTGCCGCCGACCGTGGTGCCACCGGCGCTGTTGCCGTCCGCGGCTAGTGCCGGCGGCGCGACGGCGATGACAATACTTGCTGGGATAGCAGCCAGCGCCACGCAGGCTCGCTTCTTCAGAGTCATGACGCGCCTCATCTCGCTATCGCGTCCCTGCGGATTTTCGCCGTACACGCTCCGCAAGGCAACAAATGATGGAGGGCCGGACAGCCCTCGGCATGTCATCCCCGGGCCGACGTGGCGATGCGAGGGATAGCGGAGTCGATCCACCGGGAACGGACGGGTGCGCAACCCTGGGCTCCCCTGGGGTCAGACCTAAACCCCGGGAATCCCCGGGTATCGGGCACTTTTAGGCCACCTTTGTCCGCAGAGTCACCCCCGGGTCGGCCTACTGTTAGTCGCCAATAACGTTGCTACGTCGGATAAATCGGGTAAGCGTCGGTCGGCACCGATCAGGAGTCAGGTGGGTGGCACCTGGCGACAGCCGGCCGTTGTGGGCATCCCGGTCGACGCGACCAGGCAGCATCGCGGGACCGGCTCAGTCCGACGCCTGGCCATGCGGGCACGCAGCCGCGCTGGCAGGAGGGGATCGGTGACCGGTCGGCCCGGGTAGCGCCACCGGCCGCGCCGACGACCGGCTGCTTCGGAGGAATCGCTGCGCGGTCTGCCCGGGTGGAGGAGCCAGCCGCACCGACGCTGGCCGCTCCACGGGGATCGGCCGCCGATTTGTCCGGGTGAAGGGGGCGGTCGAGCGGTCGGGTGGTCGCTCTGGTGGGGCCGGTGTCCGCACCATGATCGGCTGAAGGCGGTCCGGGGCACGCTGAAGGCGGCCCGGGGCAGGCAGGCGCTGCTGCCAGCGGGCGGATCAGCCGCCCGCTGGCGGGGCCGTCAGATCGGTGGGCATCACCGTCGCCAGTTCGCGGCGTGATCGTAGGCCCAGCTTCGCGTAGATGTTGCCCAGGTGGTATTCGATGGTCTTGACGCTGAGTACCAGTTCGCGGGCGACCCCGGCATTGGACTGCCCGGCGGCGACGAGCCGCGCGACCCGGATCTCCTGGGGGGTGAGCGCGTCCAAGCCGCCGTCGCGATGCCGCGGGGAGAGCCGGCCGCAGCTCGCCAGTTGCTTGTCGCAGCGCACGATATAGGGCTCGGCGCCCAGTTCCGCGAACCGGCTCCGGGCGGTCTCCAGCAGATCGGCGGCGGCGCCGCTGGGACCGCCCCGGGCCAGGAACGCTCCGCCGGCGTATTCGATCAGGGCACGCTCGAACGGGAGCGGAAGGTGCGCCGCCAGCCGCAGACCCGCTCGATAGGTCCTGCCGGCCCGCTCGTCGTGACCGGAAGCGACCTCGATGGCCGCGCGGGCACGCAGGAGGGTGACCTGATCCGAGCGTCGGGCGCGGAGCCGAACGGCCCGCTCGAACGGGCGGAGGATCGCTGCTGCCTCCAGCGAACGTCCGACCTGCGCCAACGCCTCGGCGTGCAGCGGGCGCCAGCGCATCCACCTCGGTTCCGCTGGCTCCGTCCGATCGACCGGGCGGTACCGCTCCAGAGCGGCCACAGCCGCCTCGGCGTCACCGTCGGCGTGGGTCGTCCAGGCCAGTGCCCGCATGATCGCCGTCTCGGCGTGCGGGACGGCGGAGCTGGCGAGCCGCACGGCGTCCTCGATGTGCCCGCGGGCCCCCGGTCGACCCCTGGCCGACAGGGGAATGGCCGCGGCGGCGTGGCAGGCCGGCAGCAGCCAGCTCTGGCCCACGGCCGCGGCCAGCGAAACAGCGGACTCGGCATGGCTGACGGCGTCGTCCCAGCGGCCGAGCAGGTATTCGGTGTCGGCGAGCTGGACGAGGGCGAACAGGCCGGACGGAACGGTCCACTCCTGACCGTTACTCACCGCCATCGCCTGCACAAAGGCATCCCGGGCGGCGGGCACGTCGTCGTCGGCGAGTCGCAGAACGCCCCGGCCGACCAGCCCGTCAGGCAGGAACCCGCCAGGCCCCTCGCCGCCGGCGCCGTCCGGGCCACTGGTCGCCGCGAACGGGTCCCCGTCGGGTGCCGGCACCTCAGCGGCCAGGCGGGCGGCCTCCTCGTACTCGCCGACGTCGGACAGCGACGTGATCAGGATGTCCCGCAGGTGGGTGGGATCACCGGGCGGCGCGCAGCCGAGGGACAGGGCGTGGCGTCCCCAGCGGGCCGCGGCCGCCACGTCCGCCGCCAGATAGTGGCAGAGTGCCAGCTTCTCGGCGATCGCCCGCGCCAGCGTCGGGCGCTCCTGCGGGTCCACCGTGCGCCAGGCCCGCCCGAGGTACGCCGTCGCCGCCGGCAACGAACCGCGCAGCATCGCCAGGCGTCCCCGGAGGTAGCCATCGCGGGTCTCGTCCAGCACGTCGGACAGCTCCGTCAGCAGGCTGCTCGCCTGGGTGAAGTCACCGCCCCAGAGCAGGAAGTCCAGCGCGTCGGTGAACCGCTGCTCACGGGCGACGCGGTAGGGACTGAGTCGAGCGGCCGCGAGGAGATGGTCCGCGGCCGGTCGCCATCGCCCGCTCTCGGCGAGGCGCCGGGCGGCGGACTCGACCTCCATCGCCAGGCCCTCGTCCGGGACGACCGCCGCGAGGATGCGGTGCCACAGCCGGGCCCTGGCGTTGTCAATGTGCAGGGCGGCACGTAGGTGCAGCTCGGACCGTTGCGCCGGCCCGATGCGGTGGTAGACCGCCGAGCGCAGGAGCGGATGGGTGAAGGCGACCAGTCGGTCGACGGCGGTGGTCTTCTCGGTGAGCAGCGCGGCCGCGACCGCGCCCTCCAGCGCGAGCACCGGGTCGTCCACCTCGGCGACGACGGCGGCGTCCGCCAACCGGCAGGTCAGGCCGAGCACGGCCGCCGCGTCAACGAGCCGTCGGACCTCGTCGGGGCAGGCGGCCAGCCGCGCCGCGACCTCCTGGCCGAACGCGGCCGGCACGGGCAGCGGATCGGCGGCGCGGTCGAGTGCCTGCGGCGGCAGCTCCTCGAGCAGCGCCCGAGCGTGCAGGACCTTGCCGCCTGTCAGCTCGTGCAGCCGCTGCGCCGCCCACGATGAGATGGGCACGGCGGAGATCCGACCGGCGAGTTCGCGCAGTTCGTCCGGGTCGAGTCCGGTGACCCGCAGCGTGCCCGCCAACTCGGTGATCAGTTGGCGCAGCCCGTCGGTCAGCTCCGACGGCGCGCCCGACATGGACAGCACGCACAGCACCCGGGCACTGCGCAGCCGGCGCAGCGCGAAGGCCAGCGCCTGCTGCGACGCCACGTCGATCCACTGGGCGTCGTCGAGCGCCAGCACCACCGTGTTCCGCTCGTCCACCAGCAACCGGCGGACCAGTCGCAGAATGGACGATCCCACCTCGGCGGCGCACTCACCGGGCGGCACGCCCGGTTCGTCGGCCGCGGCCATGACCTGGGCGACCACGCCGAACGGGACGTCCTGCTCGGCCCGGTCGGCGCTGGCCACCAGGATGTGCGCGTCGGTCAGCCGGTTGAGGAAGGCGCGCAGCAGCGTCGTCTTGCCCATGCCCGGATCGCCGTGCACGACGACGAGCCGCAGCCGCCCGGTTCGCGCCTGCGTCACCCGCTCCGCGAGGAACTGCAGATGCGGTGCCCTGCCCACCAGTTCCAGGTCCATGCCGGCGCCCTCCCACCGCACGCCTTCACGTCCATGTCCCCCGATCTGGCCGACGGTCGGGAAGCCGCCGGAAGGTGTGTACCCCGTCGGCCGCTGATCCCCCCGGCTGCCGCCGAACTAGCTCACACGTGGATGGCGGGGCGGTGGCTGGAGTCAGTTGTGGGGGACGGTGCCGCAGGCGGACATGGTGGCGCCGCGGTAGCCGGTGAGGAACGCGTTGCGGCGCGCCTCGGCGGAGCCGTGGGTCCAGGTCTCGGGGTTGACCTGGCCGGAGCGGGCCTGGATGCGGTCGTCGCCGACCGCCTGGGCGGCGCCGAGGGCCTCGTCGAGTTCGGCCTCGCCGATCGTGAGGTTGCCGCCGGTGTTCGCGAGGGTGCTCCAGACGCCGGCGTAGCAGTCGGCCTGGAGTTCGAGCTGGACGCTCAGCTCGTTCTCGCGGGACGGGTCGGCCTGCTGGGCCTGGCGCATGCGGGTCTCGGTGCCGGTGAGGGTCTGCAGGTGGTGGCCGACCTCGTGGGCGACGATGTACGCCTGCGCGTAGCGGCCCTGGGCGCCGTAGTCGCGCTGGAGCTGGTCGAGGAAGCCGAGGTCGATGTACACCTCGCGGTCCGGCGGGCAGTAGAACGGGCCGACCTGCGCGGACGCCGCGCCGCAGCCCGTGCGCACGGCCTGGGAGAAGTAGACCAGCCGCGGCTTGGTGTACGCCTGGCCGCCGCGGCTGAACTGGGCCGTCCAGACCTCGTTGACCTCGTTGAACGCCTTGAGGACGAAGCAGTCGTCGTACTTGTCGATGGCACCGCTGGTGTTGCACCGCTGGGCGACGTCGCCGGCGGATCCGCCGCCGGGCTGTGACAGCGCCGCCCCGCCGGAACCGGATCCGCCGCCCAACACGGTGACAAGCAGGTAGATGACCAGGCCGAGGATGCCTGCACCCCCACCGCCGACCACGGCCCCCCGGCCGAGACCGCCACCACCGCCACCACCGCCACGCTGGTCGTCCAGTTCGGACGCGTCCACCGACTGGTCGTCGAAACGCATGTGCCGCCCTTCGCCGCGTCCCGGGTCCGTCCGTTCTGCCGGGTATCGGAAGGGAGTATGTCCCGGGCGATCAGCGGCCGAACATCGACCCGGCTACGGAGTGACCTGGCGGATCAGCAGCGCCTGGTCGTAGTAGAGCCGGTTCTCGGTGACCAGGCCGTCCCGTACCCGGTAGACCTCGACGACGCGCAGGGTGACGCGCCGCCCGGTCGGGGGATGCTCGGTGCCGTCGGGGTCGCGCAGGACGCCGGTGTGGGTCGCGGTCAGGGTGTACTCCTCGGCGACGAGCTCGCCCTGTTCGGCGAGGAGGTGTGTGTCGACGTCGATGTCATCGAACGCGGCGAGGATGGACGCGCTGTAGCCCGCGCCGACCTCCCGTCCTTCCAGGCGCACGCCGCCCGGCGCCTCGACGACGAGGTCCTCGTGGAGCAACGCCAGGACGGCGGCCTCATCGTCCGCGTCGAACGCATCCAGCACCCGCTGGACCGTTTCCAGTGCTTCCCCCATCCGGGCCTCTCCCCTCGCCGCCGACGAACCGTCGAGGGGAGATCGTCCCATCGGGACGCCCTGCGCCGCAGGCGAACGGCGGGTCCCTCAGGCGCCGGTGGTCGAGCCCGGACGGACGATCATCAGGACGGTGACGGTGACCCAGAGCAGGTTGAAGACGCCGACGCTCATCGCGAGGCGCCGACCGCGCGCCAGCGCCACCTCACCGGTCGATGTGGCGGGCAGCGTGCCGGCCGGGGGCGGCTCGGCGGCCGCGGG
>NZ_JALKFU020000297.1 GCF_023242965.2 Frankia sp. AgKG'84/4 | reverse complement strand
CAAACACCCTGAAAAACCCCGAGGAGCCGGGGACTTTTATCTGGCCACCAGCGGGGACCACAAACTGGCCGTTGACACCTCGTTGACCCAGGTATCGATCGTCATCGATATGGCCTCCGCCCACGGGCGCAGTGAACCGTCACCCCACCTTGCCCGAGACGATCTTGTTAACGGGGATCGATATGACTGCGGACCGCACCCTCAGCCCTTGTGCGTGATCTCGACTCGCCGATTTCGGGTCCGTCCTGCCGGGTTGTCCTGCCCGTCGATGGAGTTCGGGGTTGCCGGGTCGGCCGAGCCGCGGCCGTCGACGCTGAGGGTGAGGGTGAGGGTGAGCCCGGAGAAACGAACCGGAGGCGAGCATAGAAACAGAGATCTTCATGCACAGTTCAAGATTAAGATCACCTGGAAGTCGATAATCCTGCGCCACGTAGACATATCGATCGACGAACATCCACCACCGACACCCTCCCACATTACAGCCGCAACAGAAAAAACGATAAAATGTCGATCACGCAGCAATCGTCTGCAACCGAATTCGAACAACGCTTCTGTTGCGTCCGCACTCACAGCTGAAAAGAAGAACGACGCCCAAGCCACCGCGGCATGCACGTTTCCCGGAACGCCATCGCTACCGCATAATCAAAAATCGGGAGGACGGTTCAATGATGATGTCACCCTGCAACGCACAGCACTATGAGTTCCTGGCCACCACCTATGATCAACACTGGACTCACAGTGGCACCTTCGTCGACTGGATGACCAGAAAAATCATGGAATCGCTTGCCCTCCGGCCTCACCACCGGATCATCGACGTGGGCTGCGGGACCGGGTTGTACTCTCGTCGTATCGTCGACCTTGTCCGACCGGAGAACTGCATCCTGTGCGTCGATCCGTCCGCAGCCATGCTGGGCCGTCTCGGGTCGACCGCTGGCGTTCGTCCCGTTCTCGCCTCGGCCGAACAGCTCGGCGGAGAACTGCCGGATTTCGCTCCGCTGAACATCTCGCCAGGGTCCTTTGACGCAGTCCTTGTCAAAGAAGCCATTCACCATGTGGCCCCGTCGGATCGCGCACCGACTGTCGGGGGCCTTGGCAACCTGCTGGCCCAAGGCGGCCGCCTGCTCATAGTCATGCTCCCGACCCGGATTCGCTACCCGCTTTTCACCGCCGCCCTGGAGATGTTCGAGGAGCTACAGCCCGATCCGGAGGAAATCATCGGGCACGTCCGTCGAGCTGGGCTGTTGGCGCGTATCGAGTATCACGAGTTTGCGCTGACCATCCCCAAGGACCGCTACCTGGCAATGGTACGCGGCCGGTACATGTCTCTCCTCTCAGCATTCGACGAGGGTGAGATCGAGGCGGGGATACGCGAGATCGACGCCATCCATCCGGAGCAGCTTCTCTCGTTCCCTGACCGCTTCGCCTTCATACTCGGGACCCGCCTGGCGCCGACGCGATGATCTTTTCTGCCCCCGGGCCACCCGGAAGACCGTCCGCCTGACGAGGCGGAAAGCGTACTGGGAAACCTCGGCGCGCTGCCCCGGCAACGTTGTGCCCGACGGCTGTCCGGACACCTCACCACAGCAGGCAACCTCGTCCCTTGAGCAACCTGGGCAACCTGGGCAACCTGGGCAACCTGGGCAACCTGGGCAACCTGGGCAACCTGGAGAAAGGATCGGACAGGCAACCACCTGCGCGACCACCGCCAACCCGAGCGCAGCTGGCGTCACGGCGTGTCGCACGTTCTGGTTGCCTGGAGCCTTCCTCGGCCATAACCACATCTGCTCCATCTCGATGCGGCCATGGCCGCACGTGGACCCGGCCCAGGCCGCTCTGATGGCGGAGCACCGCTGGCGGCGAGATCGGACCCTGGCCGCGGTGATCGCCTGGATGGCGGCGGGTTCGGTCCTCCTCACCGGGCCCGCCAAAGCCGCCACGCCGTCGGAGGCGACCACACCGTGCGCCGGTACTCTCTGGGGAGCCTGCGCCTACCAGTCCGCCCCTGGCGGTTATCGTTACAGGTACAGCTACAAGGACGGCATGGTCGCGCCGGTTCCGGTACCACCGGCCGCTGTCACGGAACCATGTGACGTCAACTGCCCCGTCGACCCGGCTGCGGTCTGCGACCTGCTCACCGCGGTCAGATCTGATCCCGTTATCAGCGGGGCGGAGCGTGCCACGTACGACGGCACTATTTCTGACTGCGGTAGCTATCTGCTTGTCGACAATCCGATTCCGATGTCCCAGGTCCAGACCGCGCTGGCCGCGACCATGCGTGCGGAGCTTCTTCCCAAGCCATCGATCATCGCTGGGACATGGAACCCTCACCTCACCGGATCGGGCTTCCTCTTTCATCCGGGCGGACCCTCCACATACACGGGGGACACCACAGAGTCAGCTCGACCACTCGCGGCCGCCATCCATGCAGCCCCGCAGTACCACTGGGATTTCGGCGACGGCACCGCAGCGGAGACCTCGAACATGGATCTGGCCACCCGAGACCGGGACGGGGGCGACGTGACGCATCACTACAGCAGGCCCGGAGTTTTCCGAGTCACCCTCACAGTGACGTGGGCAGGAACGTTCGTGATCCCCGGTGTCACCCAGCCGCTTCCCCTTCAGCCAGCGCGGCTCACCGCGGCAACCGACGTCTTCGTCGGGAGCATCGAAACGATTGGCGGGTACGCCGGATAGACCGTGTTCCAGGCCAAGGAGCAGGTTGCCTTCGATCACCTTCGAAGCGCACCTTCCCTCCCATGAAATCCGGAATCCGAGGACCAGGATTCCGCCGCCGGCGATGTTGCCCGAGCCCTTTGCCGGCATCGCCCACCCCGGGCAACCCACGCTTGCAGGAACGTTGCCCCTCATGCCGCCGAAGGCAACCAGATTCGCTGGCAATCAGACCGGCAACACGGCCCGTGACGGTGGCTCCACAACCTCGACCACTTCGAGAACGGAGTCCTGATGCCGGCCTCAGCATCTGTTTCACCCGCACGACGTCGCATCGCGGTGTTCGACGCCCTGGAAAACGAATGGGCGCACCTCACGGGCAGCGCCCGATTCCGCTCTGCCACCCGACGCTGGGCCACCGCCGACCCCGCGTTCGGCGGACTGGACTGCCCCGAAAGCATTCGGGTCGCCGGCCAGGACCTCACCGACTACGAGCGGGTCGGTGCGATCACTCTCGCTCTGACCAAGGTCGCGTCCAATGCTCCCGAAGCCACAGTTCAGCAGAACAACGGGACGGCCGACCGCGATCCGGACCAGGACCTCGCCGTGCGCCTTCTGGTGCAGATTCTGCTGCCCGGAGTGAAGGCGTTGTGCACACGATCCCGGTGGATGCACCAGCACCCCGACGGCGGCAGCATCTGGCTGGTCGGGGATATGGAGGAGTGCGCAGCCATCGCCCTGGAACTCCTCATCACCGGAATCCGCGGATACCACTGGCGCATCCGCCGGGGCCCGGCCAACCTCAATCTCCTCAACGACGTCCGCACCCGTTTGACCCGCCAGGTCACGCACGCCCGCTCCGGCGACCACCCGCTCCGACTCGCCAACCCGGACGACAACACCCTCTCCGAGTTCCCCTCCCCCACCGGACCGGACGAACATCTTCTCTACACCGAGGCGCTCGTCGATCTCCTGCGCTGGGCGCTGCATGCCGGTGTGCTGTCCGCCGACGCGGTGCGCCTCATCGCCCGGACCCGCCTCGCCGACCACAGCCCGGACGAACTCGCCGACGAGTTCGGAATCGCGGCGGCCAGCGTCCGGCGCCGCCGCCAGCGCGCGGAGGCCACCCTCGCCGACGCCGCCCGTGCCTGCGGCCGCTGGCCCCTGTCCGCGGCCGCCTGACCGCACCTCTCCCCTGCACTCCCCGCCATGTTTCCGGTGCACGCAGCGTCCGTTCGTCCTGCGCGCGCCAGCCGGATCCGCACCGCCGTCCGACCTCACGCCTCAGCCTGACGAAGGAGTACTTTCCGATGCCGTCCACGCCACAGACCGGCTGGGTTAGGCGCGCCGCCGCCGAGACAAATCGCCTCCGCTCCAGCCGCCAGACCGGTCATTGGTGCGACGCGCCGCTGCCCGATCCGGCTGGCATCGACCCGGCAGACCTGTGGTGAACGGCGCGGTCCCTTCCCCATGCCATCGGGCCGTGCCCATGAACACCTCCGGCGATGTCGCTCAATTCGAGCTCGCCGTGCCTTCCCCCGATATCAGCCGGTACACCGTGCTCTCGTCTGAGTGCCTGTCCTGAATCTTGGTTGCGTGGGCTGCGTGTGGCCTCTCCCTCGCCGTCGAAGGATGGCCGGCCGGAGGCGCACGATCGGCGTGACATCGTCGACGCGATTCTCTACGTGACGCACAACGGGATCGTGTGGCGGGCGCTGCCCGTGGACTTCCCGCCGTGGAAGACCGTCCACGGCATGTTCGACCGGTGGAGACGCAGGGGTGTCACGATCATCGTGCATGACGGTGTACGTGACGAGGTCCGCCGCGCCGAGGGTCGTGACCCGGCGCCCACCGCGGGGGTCATCGACTCCCAGTCGGTCAAGGCCGCGCCCACGGCGAGCGCCGCAACGCGGGGGTACAACGCGGGCAAGAAGGTCAACGGCCGCAAGCGGTTCATCGTTGTCGACACCCTCGGCCTGCTGTTGACCGTCCTGGTCATTCCCGCGGACCGTCAGGACCGCGACGGTGCCCGCCAGCTCCTCGTTGACCACTACTTCACCACCCCGACCTGCAGGTATCTGTTCGCTGACGGAGGCTTCGCCGGCCGGTTCGTTACCTGGGCGGCGACGGTGGTGAGGACGACGGTTCAGATTGTCCGGAAGAAAGAAGGCCAGAAGGGGTTCGAGCCGCTACCCCGACGGTGGGTCGTGGAACGCACCCTGGCCTGGATCACCGCGCACCGCCGCCTCGCTCGCGACTACGAACGCGACCCGGCGAACTCCGAGTCCTTCATCCACTGGGCCATGATCCGCACCATGGTCCGCCGACTGGCCCGCCGCACCCCCGCCACCCGCTGGAGGTGAGTCCCGTTTCTCGGACACCGGCGTAGTAGGGACCTTATCTGGTTTATGCGGCGTCTGCAATGGTCGTATTCGTGGTGTGGTAGAGGTTTTCGACGTGTTCGGGGGTGCGGTAGTGCAGGGTGGAGTGGAGTCGCTGCCGGTTGTAGAAGATCTCGATGTAGTCGGTGATGGCGGTGCGGGCAGCGCGGCGGGTCGGGTAGTTTTCACGGTGAACAAGTTCGTTTTCGAGGGTGCCGAAGAATGATTCCGCGAGGGAATTGTCCCAGCAGACTCCGGTCGCGCCGGCCGAGGGAGACACCTGGTGGTGTTGCAGGGTGCGCTGGTAGGCATCGGACAGGTATTGCGAGGCGCAAGCGCGAGCAGTGGCGGCTGCTCGCCGAGGGAGCGCCCGACGACGCCACCGCCGACTACCTCCACCGCTACTTCGAGCCCACCGCGAAGGCGATCGACGGCCTGGAGAAAGCGCTCGCCGGCCTCGGCCTGCTCGACGACGCCCTCGCGCTCGACCTGCGCAAACCCCAGGACTACTTCCACCGCGGCTGGTCCACCGCCTTCCGCGCCGCCGACCTCGCCGCGCACGGCGACGACGGGTACAGCGGTGAGGAACTGGCGGAGGCCTGCGCGTGAGCACCGAAGCCGCACTGGCCGCCCGCCGCCACGCGACCGAGGCCGCCGTCAAGCGCGTCCACGACGCGATCGCCCGCCTCCACCGGGAGAAAGCCCAGGTCAGCGTCGCCGCCGTCGCCCGTCGGGCCGGGGTTTCCCGAACCTTCGTCTACGACAAGCCAGACGCCAGGGCCGCAGTCGCGACCGCGATCACCGCAGCGGGCGAACGCCGGGTTCAACTGCTCGCCGCCCACGACGACGCACAGCAGGCCTCCTGGCGGGAACGAGCCCTGAACACAGAAGACGGCCTCAAGGCCGCCCACGCCGAAATCCTCGCCCAGCGCACCCGCATCGGCGAACTCCTCGGCCAGGTGCGCGACCTGGAAGCCGAGTGGACCCAGGACGCCATCCAGCGGATCACCACCGAGAACACCACCCTCAAGCAGCGGGTCCGCCAACTCACAGCCGACAACCGCACCCTCGACGAGCGGCTCAAGGCCGCCCGCTCCAACCTCCGCTTCCAGGACCGGCGCGTCGCCGACCTCGAAGCCCGCATCGCCGACCCGGGATCAGCGACCTGACCTGCCCCACTGAGGTCGGGCCGCCGGGAGGTGAGATTTCTCCGGGCGACCCGGCCTTAGAAGGTGTTTGAGATCGTCGGTTAGATGATTCTCTGTAGCGGTCGGGGTCCTGGCCGTCGGGCGGGTGCGCGCCGG
>NZ_JALKFU020000296.1 GCF_023242965.2 Frankia sp. AgKG'84/4 | reverse complement strand
CGCACCGCGGCGAGGGCCAGGCCGCGGATCTCCTCGGCCGCCCGGGTGAGGCGGCGGCGGTCCAGCTCGCCGGTGGCGACGAGGTCGCGGCGATGCTCGGTGATCCGCTCGACCAGGTCATCCACGCCCTGCCCGCGGGCGGCGGCGAGGCGGACGACCGCCGGGCGACGGCCCTCGCCGCGCATCCGGGTCATCGCGATCATCTCGGCGACGGTGCGTTCGGCGCCGGGCTGGTCGATCTTGTTCACCACCAGCACATCGGCGATCTCCAGCAGGCCGGCCTTGACCGCCTGCACGCCGTCGCCGGCGCCGGGGGCGAGCAGCACGCAGGTGGTGTCCGCGAGCGACGCGATGTCAATCTCCGCCTGGCCGACGCCGATCGTCTCGACGATGATCGGATCGAAGCCGGCGGCGGCCAGGACGCGCAGCGCCTGCGCGGCGGCGACGGCGAGCCCGCCGAGGCTGCCCCGGCTGGCCAGGGAGCGGACGAAGACGCCGGGGTCACCGGCGTGCTCGGTCATCCGCACCCGGTCCCCGAGCAGCGCGCCGCCGCTGAGCGGCGAGGAGGGATCGACGGCAAGCACGCCGACGCGGCGACCGGCGTCCCGGTAGGCCCGTACCAGGGCGCTCGTGGTCGTCGACTTGCCGACGCCCGGCGCACCCGTGAGCCCGACGACCTCGGCGGCACGGCTGTGCGGCGCCAGGGCGGCACCGATCGCCTGCCAGCGGTCAGGGGCGTTCTCGACCAGGGACAGCAGTCGGGCCACGGCGAGGCGCTCGCCGCCGACCGCCCCGGCCACCAGCCGCACCAGTTCGTCGGGCCGCCGGCCCGCGGCCGGCCCGCCGTCCACCGGGCCGCCATCCACCGACCTGACGTCCACCGGCCCGCCGTCCACCGGGCCGCTGTCCACCGGGCCGCTGTCGATCAGGCCGGGACGCGCAGTACCAGAGCGTCGCCCTGCCCGCCGCCGCCGCACAGGCCGGCGGCACCGATCCCGCCGCCGCGCCGGCCCAGTTCCTTGAGCAGGGTCAGCGCGACCCGGGCACCGGAGGCGCCGAGCGGGTGGCCGATGGCGATCGCGCCGCCGTTGACGTTGACGATGTCCGCGCTGATCCCAAGCTCGCGCAGCGACTGGATCGACACCGCGGCGAATGCCTCGTTGATCTCGACGAGGTCGAGGTCGGCGGGGGTGAGCCCCTCCTTGGCGAGCGCGGCGAGGATGGCATTCGACGGCTGGGAGTGCAGCGTCGCATCCGGGCCGGCGACGAAGCCGTGGTGGCCGACCTCGGCGAGGATCGGCAGGCCGAGTTCCTCGGCCTTGGCCCGGCTGGCGACGACGACCGCGGCGGCGCCGTCGGAGAGCTGCGAGGCGGAGCCGGCGGTGATGGTGCCGTCCCTGCCGAAGGCGGCGCGCAGCTGGGACAGGCTCTCCACGGTCGTGTCGGCGCGTACGCCCTCGTCGGCGTTGATCACGAGCGGCTCACCGCGCCGCTGCGGGACGGTGACGGGCACGATCTCGTCGTCGAACAGGCCGTTCTTCGCGGCGGCGGCGGCCCGCTGGTGCGAGCGGGCGGCGAACTCGTCCTGCGCGGCCCGGTCGATGCCGAGGCGGCCGTTGTGCCGGTCGGTGCTGGCGCCCATGGAGATCTGGTCGAACGCGCAGACCAGGCCGTCGGAGTCGAGGGCGTCGACGACGCCGGTGTCGCCGTACTTCACCCCGGCGCGCAGCGAGCGCAACAGGTGCGGCGCCGCGGTCATCGACTCCATCCCGCCGGCGACGACGAGGTCGAACTCGCCGGCGGCGATGTAGGTGTCGGCGAGGGCGATCGCGTCGAGACCGGACAGGCACAGCTTGTTGATCGCGATGGCCGGCACGCCCATCGGGATACCGCCGTTGACCGCGGCCTTGCGGGCGGCGTTGGGGCCCGCGCCCGCCTGGATCGCGTGACCCATGATCACATAGTCGATCTGCTCGCCGGTCAGCCCGGACCGCTCCAGCGCGGCCTTGATCGCGAAACCGCCGAGATCCGCCGCGCTGAAGTTCTTCAGTGCCCCGGACAGCTTCCCGATCGGTGTTCGCGCACCGCCCACGATCACGGAACCCGGCATAGCTGCCTCCTCGTCGTCGCCCGTCTAGCCGACCACGATAACGTGATCTTGCTCCGGATGCCCGATCCGGATCAGGACAGGGCGCCGCAGGAAGCGACGAAGGGTGACGTGTCCGTTGGCAGTCTCACGGTGCTGGAGGCGGTGTCGGCTGAGGACAGGCCGTCCACGGTCAGGTCGAGCGTGGTGGTTGTCACGGTGAACTGGCTGCCGTCGGTGGAGGTACCCGAGGCGATCTGCAGCACGTGGTCGCCGCAGCGCAGGCCGGTGGCCACGTTGCCGCGGACGCCGGCGGAGAGGGCGAGGCCGTCCGGCAGGGCCATCACGACGACCTGGTCGAGGCTGACATAGCGCAGCAGGGCGTAGCTCTTCACCCCGTTGCTCGCCCTGGTCTGCACCAGCAGCTCTCCGAAGCCGTCACCGTCGATGTCAACGACCGCGCTGTTGAGCGGGGCGCTGATCGCCGGCAGGGGGATCTTCGCGACCTGGTTGTCCCGGGAGAACTCGATCTGCAGGGTGGTGCCGTCGGCCGCCACGCCGACGGTGTCGGGGCGTCCGTCACCGTCGATGTCGTTCACGCCGGCGGGCTTCGCCGTCGGGGTCGGCAGCTGCGGGCTGTCGAGACCGCCCGGGGGCGGGGACACCGAGGCGGGTGGCTGGGACGGGCTCGCGGTCGGCGTCGTGGGCGTGCTCGCCGCAACCGAGCTGCGCGGCGTCACCGTGGTCGTCGGCGCGTGGGAGGCGGACCCCGCGCCGCCGCTGGTGCCAGCGGTGCCGCCGCCCTGGCCCGACCTGCCGGGGACCGGGGCCGTGCCCGGCACCGCCGGCGCGGTGTAGTTGGTGGGCATGACCGGCGGCGCCGCGGGCTCGACGACCTGGTTGGACGGGCTCGGCCGGATCGCCACCACGGCCAGCGCGATGAGGGCGGCCATCACCATCCCGCCGGCGGTGTACGCCGGCAGGCGCCACCGGCGGCGCCGGGCGACCCCGGCCTGGATGCGCCGGTAGGCGTCCGGGGAGGGCCGAACCGGCTCGACCGCCTCGCTGAGCAGGCGGGCGAGCTCGTCGGGTTCCAGCGCACTCACCGCAGGCCCTCCAGCTTGCCGCTCAACGCGGACAACCCTCGGGACGTGTACGCCTTCACCGAGCCGACGCTGCACCCCATCACGGCCGCCGCGTCCGCCTCGGACATGTCGGCGTAGTAGCGCAGGACGACCGCCTCCCGCTGGCGCCTCGGCAGCTCGCGCAGTGCCTGGATGACGGCGGCCCGCTCGACCAGAGAGTAGGCCCCCTCCTCCGCGCTGGCCGCATCGGGCATCGGCTTGGGGGCGTGCTTGAGAGCCACGAGTCGACGACGCAGCGTCGACCGTGCGAGATTGACGACGGTCTGGCGAAGGTAGGCCAGGGCCTTGTCCCGGTCCTGCAGGCGACCCCAGGCCCCGTGAACCCGGATGTAGGCGTCCTGGACGACCTCTTCACACAGACCGACGTCATCCAGCAGCAGCGCGGCGAGACGCACCAGTGACCGGTAGTGCTCGGAGTACAAGGCGGTCAGGGCGGCATCGGCGTCCCGCGCGACGTCGCTACGGGCGGCGTCGCTCCGCGCAGGCACGGGCCGCCACCCCTCCACGACTGTCATGGGCACGGTCACACCACGTTGGACGCGGGCCTCGCCCTCGAAGTTGTCCCGAACGTTCTATCGCGTCGCGCACGAAACAGACAGCCCCCACATCCCGCGACCCCACTGGACCCATCGGTAACTCCCACTGCAGTACGAACCGCCGCACCCGCACCCACACCGCCGGAGGTCGACCGTGAAGGAGATCGTCGAGGCGATCATCGCCGCGAACCCGCCGTCCGAGGCCCGGCGGGCGGAGTTCGCCGGGTTCGACATACCCGAGTCCTATCGCGGCGTGGTGGTGCGCCGCGAGGAGATCGCGATGTTCGACGGGACGCCGTCGCGGGAGAAGGACCCGCGACGCTCGCTGCACGTCGACGAGGTGCCCACGCCGGAGGTAGGCCCCGGGGAGGCGCTCGTCGCGGTCATGGCCTCCTCGGTGAACTACAACACGGTGTGGACGTCGATCTTCGAGCCGGTGCCGACCTTCGGGTTCCTGTCCCGATACGGCCGGACGTCCGACCTCGCCGCCCGACATGACCAGCCATACCATGTCGTCGGATCCGATCTTGCCGGAGTCGTGCTGCGGACAGGGCCAGGCGTGCATCTCTGGTCCCCTGGGGACGAGGTGGTGGCGCACTGCCTGTCGGTCGAGCTGGAACGCGCGGACGGTCACAACGACACGATGCTGGATCCGGAGCAGCGGATCTGGGGTTTCGAGACGAACTTCGGTGGCCTGGCCGAACTCGCCCTCGTCAAGGCCAACCAGCTCATGCCCAAACCCGCCCATCTCACCTGGGAGGAGGCCGCGGTACCCGGCCTGGTCAACTCCACCGCCTACCGCCAGCTCGTGTCGGCGAACGGCGCGGGGATGAAGCAGGGTGACGTGGTCCTCATCTGGGGCGCCTCCGGCGGCCTGGGTTCGTACGCGACCCAGCTCGCGCTGCGGGGTGGCGCGATCCCGGTCTGCGTGGTCTCCTCGGCGCGCAAAGCGGAGATCGCCCGGTCCCTCGGCGCCGAGCTGGTCATCGACCGCACGGCGGAGGACTACCGGTTCTGGCGCGACGAGCGGACCCAGGACCCGACGGAGTGGAAGCGGTTCGGCCAGCGCATCCGCGAGCTCACCGGCGGCGACGATCCCGACATCGTCTTCGAGCACCCCGGCCGGGAGACGTTCGGCGCCTCGGTCTACGTCGCCCGCCGCGGCGGAACGATCGTGACCTGCGCGTCGACAAGCGGCTACCTGCACGAGTACGACAACCGCCACCTGTGGATGAACCTCAAACGCATCGTCGGCTCGCACTTCGCCAACTACCGGGAGGCGTGGGAGGCCAACCGGCTCATCGCCCGCGGGCTGATCCACCCCACCCTCTCCCGGGTGTACCGCCTGGCCGAGACGGGCCAGGCCGCCTTCGATGTGCGCGGCAACACACATCAGGGCAAGGTCGGGGTCCTGTGCCTCGCGCCGGCCGAGGGGCTCGGTGTGCGCGACACCGAGCGACGAGCCCGTCACCTGACCGCAATCAACCGGTTCCGCGGCGTGTAGCCAGGGAAATCGCGACGGGCCCGAACGCCGGCTGGCGGCACGATCACCCTGGTCGTCTGGGATGCTGAGGTCCTATGACCGAACACACGGACCTCATTCCGATGGCCGGCGAGACCGACGGGCCCCCAGCCTTTGATCTGGTGCGCCGTGGCTACGACCCCAATCAGGTAACCCACCACGTCAACTGGCTCGTCGAGCAGCTGCGCGAGGCCGAGGCCCACCGGGCGGCGGCCGAGGCCGCCGCGTCGGAGGCCGCGAGCGAGGCGGCGCGGGTCCGTGACGACCTGGCCGCCAACCGCCCCGCGTGGGAGGAGTTCGGCGGTCGGGTGACGCAGATCCTCCAGCTCGCCGAGGAGGAGGCCGCCACCGTCCGCGCCGAGCGCACCCGGGAGGCGGAGGCCCAGCTCGAGGAGGCCCGCCGGATCGTCACCGAGGCGGAGGCCGCCCGGGAGAAGACCCTGCGCGACGCTGACGGCCAGGCCGCCTCGATCGTGTCGACCGCACGCGGCGAGGCCGAGCGGATCGTGGAGATCGCCCGGTCCACGGCCCAGACGGCCGAGGAGGAGTCCAAGCGGCGCCTCGCCGATCTGGAACGCCAGCGCGAGCAGGTGAACACACAGCTCTCCGCGCTGCGCGACCAGGTCACGACACAGCTCGGCGCGCTGCGCGACAAGCTCACCGCCGCCAGCGCCTCGATCGCCTCGATCGAGTCCGCCCCGGAGCCCAGGGCGATCACGGCTGACGCGACGGTCGCGTTGCCCGCGCCCGCCAGCATGCGCGGAGTCTGATCGCCGTCCCCGCGCCGGCCCGCGGTCAGCCCTCGCCCGGGGGGAGCCGGGCCGCCCGGGCGCGCCGGTCCCAGCAGGGCCGGTGCCAGTGCCGGCGGTCGTCGACCCGCTCGGGCGGCCACACGACCACATGGGGGGTTCCCGGGTTGATCTCGTGATCACACCCGGGACACCTGTAGATCTTCGTGGACGCCGCCCCGCTGAGCGGGCGCACCGTCCACTCCCCGTCCCGCAGCCGCACGACCGGGTCCGGCGTCCAGAGGACGCGCGGCCGCTGCGGGCGGCGGCGCGCCCGGCGGGTCAC
>NZ_JALKFU020000295.1 GCF_023242965.2 Frankia sp. AgKG'84/4 | reverse complement strand
GCGGCCCTCGGCGTCCTGCCCGAGGACGTACGGGCCACCGTCACGCGGCGTACCGCCGGCCCTGCGGTCCCCGCGGACCACCGGTCGCGGTCCGCACCCCACTGATCGCGTGCGGACCACGAGTCGCCCTGTTCGCCGATCGTGGCCCGCGGCCAGCACCGATCGGTCCTTGATCGGGCTAGATGTGCTGTTTGCGCAGTTCGGGCCCATTGACAGGGTGCCGCTCCGAACCGCATACTCCGATCGCCTGTGTGATGAAGCCGGTGAGATTCCGGCACGGTCGCGCCACTGTGACCGGCCCCGTCCGACCCGCGCTGTGCGGTCGGATGGTGCCTGGGAGTCAGACCTGAACGCAGGACGCCCGTAACCGGGACGCACGATCCCTCAGGAGGCTCCGCATGACCACGCCAGTGGCCCAGACCGACACTCGGTCGATCACTCTCCCGCTGACCGCCCGCCGGGCGGCTCTCGGGCTCACCGCGCTGCTGTCGCTGCTGCTGCTGTATTTCATCGGCGTCGACCAGGGCGCGACGTCGTTGTTCGGCTCGGATACCCACATCCACGAGTTCGTGCACGACGCGCGTCATTTCCTCGGCTTCCCCTGCCACTGAGCCGGGGGCCGCGCGATGGAGTTCCGATACATCTACCGCGGCCTGGGAGTAGGACTTCTCGGTGGGCTGTTGGCGTTCGTCTTCGCCCGCATCTTCGCTGAGCCCTTCATCCAGGACGCCATCGACTACGAGTCCGGCCGGGACGAGGCGCAGTCCGCGCTCGACGCGGCCGCCGGTCACCACGCCGGCCACGAGGGCGCCGAGCTCTTCAGCCGGTCCGTGCAGAGCAATGTCGGCATCGGCGTCGGTATGGCGGTGTTCGGCCTGGCGATCGGTGGGCTTTTCGTCGTCGCCTACCTGATCGTCTCCCGCCGATACCCGGACGTCCGGCCGCGGGTGCTGGCCTGCCTGCTCGCCGCCGCCGGGTTCGTCTCGCTGTACCTGGTGCCGTTCGCGAAGTACCCGGCCAACCCGCCGGCCATCGGGCACGAGGAGACGATCGGGGCGCGCAGCGCGCTGTACGTGACGATGGTGGCCGTGTCGGTGATCGCGATGGGACTCGCGATCGTGGCCGGGCGCTGGCTCGCCGGGCGGGTCGGCACGTGGAATGCCAGCCTGCTCGCCGGGGTGGTCTTCCTGGTGCTGGTCGCCATCGCGATGGGCCTGCTGCCCGCGTTCGGGCACCTGTCCTCGAACAAGGCCGAGTACGGCGACTTCGCCACCGAGACGCCCCAGCCGCTGCAGGCGCCCGACGGGCGGATCGTCTACCCGGGCTTCCCCGCGGACGTGCTGTTCAAGTTCCGGTTCTACTCGGTGATCAGCCAGCTGATCCTCTGGTCGACGATCGCCCTCGGTTTCGGGGCGCTCGCCGAGCGGCTCGCCGTCGCCCCGGCGCGTCGTGCCAGCACGGCACGCGTCGAAGCGGCGACCACCGAGCCCACGCCGACACCCGCCGGCTGAGCTGAGCGGGGGGTCGCTCCCCCCGCCGCACGTCGCCGTCGCCGTCGCCGTCGCCGTCGCCACGGTCGGATCAGCCTCCGGCCGTGGCGACGGCGTGTTCTGCATTTCATTTGCCGTGGTGCTCGGGAAGCCGGTGTGACGCCGGCGCGGCCCTCGCCACTGTGTTCGGGATTTTCCGGCCGATTCCGCGCGGTCTTCGCGTGGAGGTCACTGGGCGGCGCACAGTCGCCCGGGAAGGCAGGCCGGAAGGCGTTTCCCGTCAGCCAGGAGACCGGCCACGGCACCAGTGACCCTTCCACGAGGTGTTGGAGAGGCGGTCCGCGTGCGCGCGCCCGTGATTTCTGTTTTTCGTCGACCCCGCAGTGCTCCCCGGGTTTTCGCCGGCGCCGGCGGGTCGGCCGGATCGTTCGCCGCCGGCGCGTTGGGCACCGGCCGGCTCGGGGTCGTCGCCGCCGGCGCGCTCGGCGCGGCCGTCATGCTCGGCGCGGTGCTGCTGCTCGCCCGCTGGGTGCGGTCCATCGTGACCCTGCTGGTCATCGGTGTGATCGTCGCCTTGGCGGTGTCGTCGTTCGTCGGGCTGCTGCTGACCTGGACCGTGCCGCAGCGGGCCCTGCAGTACTGGAGGTGGCAGCTCGGCAGCTACTCCGGGGTGTCGCCCGGCGACCTGACGGTGTTCGCGCCGACGGTCGGCGCCGGCCTGCTCGTCGCGTTCGCGTCGATGAAGCCGCTCAACGCCCTGCTGCTGGGCGAGCGATACGCCCAGACGCTCGGCGTGCGGGTGCGGCGGCTGCGCGCCGCCACGCTGCTCGGCGCGTCGCTGCTCGCCGGGGCCATCACCGCGTTCTGCGGGCCGATCAGTTTCCCCGGGATCGCCGTGCCGCACCTGGCCCGGCGTCTGCTCGCCGTCGCCGACCATCGCCTGCTGCTGCCGGCCTGCGTCCTGACGGGGATGATCGTGTCCCTGTTCTGCTCGATCGTCGCGCAGCTGCCCGGCACCGGACTCGCCCTGCCCGTGAACATCGTGACTTCGCTGGTCGGCGCGCCGATCGTCGTCGCGGTGCTGCTGCGGGCCAGCTCGACCGTCGCCAGGACCGCCTGATGGACCCGACCGGAGCCCAGGCGGCGCTGCGGCTCGTCGACCTGACGGTGGGCTACCGCCAGGGGCGGCATGCCGTCGCGGTGCTCACCGGGCTCGGCGCCGTCGCGCGGCGCGGGGAGCTCACCGTCCTGCTCGGGCCGAACGGCACCGGCAAGTCCACGTTGCTGCGCACCGTCGCCGGGCTGCAGCCGCCGCTGGCCGGCGGTGTTCTCCTCGACGGCGTCGAGCTGAGCCGGCTGCACCCGCGGGAACGTGCCCGCCGGGTCGGCGTCGTGCTGACCGACCGGGTCGACCTCCCGCTCGGCCGGGGACGTGAACTCGTCGGCCTCGGCCGCCACCCGCACACCGACCTCACCGGCCGGCTCACCGACCACGACCGCGACATCGTCACCTGGGCCATCGACGCGGTCGATGCCGGCCCGCTCGCCGAGCCCGAGCGCCTGCCGCGGGCCGTGCTGAGCGCCGCCGCGTTGTACGGAGATCGCGCGGCTCTCGTCCGCGCCGTCGCCGAGCTGGCCGAACGGATGGGCACCGCGGAGACGCGGGTCGCCGCCTCGACGCTCTTCCTCGGTTACGCCGCCCGGCTGTGGTCGGTCGCGCTCGGCTGCTGGGCGCGGGGTGGGACGGTCCCCGACCTGCCGGCGGACCTGCTCGGCGTCGAGGCGGTGGGCGGCTCACCGACCCGGCTGCTGCTCGCGGACGTCGGTGGCTGGCGCCCGGCGGACCCGGGCGATCTGCCGACGGCGGCCACGCTGCTCCTCGCCGCCGTCGTCGACGGACACCTGCGGCCGATGGCGGCGGCGCTGCGCGCGGTCACCCGGCTGGCCGAGGGTCTGCTGTGGGGCAACGCGGCCTCCGCCCTCGTCGGCGCCGTCCGCGTCCTCGACGGCACGCCCGCGGAGTCGGCCGCCGGTGTCGCCCCGCCGGCCGCTGTGTTCCCGGCCTCAGCATCGTTCCCGGCCTCAGCATCGTTCCCGGCCTCAGCATCGTTCCCGGCCTCGTCCCCGCGCGGGCTTGCCGCCGAGGTTCTGCGCCGGGCGCCGCTCGAGGGCGCCGGGCGCTGGGGGCGCGACCGTGCTGGCGGGCTCGACCCGTCGAGTTTCGTGCGGCGAAGCTGCTGCCTGTTCTACCGAACCCGGCGCGGCGGGACCTGCGGGGACTGCCCGCTCACCCCTGCCGCGGCCATCCGCGCCGGCCGACGAACGGAGTCGCCCTGACGACCGTGATCGGTATCGCGGCTGAGGCTCGGTCAGCAACCGGTGCGGACAACTTCCACAAGCTGGGTGGCCGTAGCGGGGTTCACCTCGAACTGCTGGGTGGCACTGTTGATGATGGTGGTGTCGTCCTTGCCGGAAGCGATCTCCTGGCAGAGGCTGCCGACTGCCTGTTGAACCTTCGCGTCGGTCCATCCGGCCAGCGCCGGGAACCGCGAGCGAATCGCTGACGCGTCCACGCTGGGTGCGGTGGGAGCGACCGCCGATGCCGTGGTGGGAGTGGCGGTGGTGGCAGGTGTGGCCGTCGAGCTGCAGCCGAACAGGCACGCGATCGCCAGTGTGCCCATGATGATGGTCTTCACGGCCGGCAGTGTAGACACCCATGCACAACGATCCGTATCGGGCATACCTGGCGGTCAGCCGGTCGCGGTACCGGAGAGCAGGCCGACCAGGGCCGTCGCCGCCATCGCCGCGCAGCCGCCGAGGACGACCCGTAGCGTCGGGCGGCCGAGCGGGGTGCCCGCCGTGCGCGCGGACAGTGCGCCGGCCACGGCCAGGCCGACGACGGTGACGGCGACGACGCCGACGATCCGGGGCCAGCCCGCCGGTGCCGCCAGACCGGCGAAGGGCACCAGCGCGCCCGCGGTGAAGCTGCCCGCCGAGGCGGCGCAGGCCTGCAACGGGCGGGCGCGGTTGATCTCGTTGTGGCCCAGCTCGTCACGCAGGTGCGCGGCGAGCGCGTCGTGTTCGGTCAGCGCCGTGGCGACCTGTTCCGCGAGGTCGCGGGGCAGGCCACGCCGCTCGTAGATGCCGGTGAGCTCGGCGAACTCGGCTGCCGGGGTCGCCTCGAGCTCGGCCTGTTCGAGTGCACGGTCGGCCCGTTCCACGTCCGCCTGCGCGCTGACGGAGACATATTCGCCGACGGCCATCGACAGCGCGCCGGCGGTGAGCCCGGCGATGCCGGCGGTGAGGATCGCGCCACCCGACGCGCCGCTCGCCGCGACCCCGACCACGAGACTCGACGTCGAGACGAGGCCGTCGTTCGAGCCGAGCACGGCGGCGCGCAGCCAGCCGGCCCGCTGGGCGGCGTGGCCCTCGGGGTGCCGAAGTCGAGTCCGCAGCGTCATGGTTGGCAGTACAGCACGGCGGATCGGACCCTTTCGTCGTCCGGTGCCCAGAGGTGCGCTCAGGCGGCCGGCACGGGCGCGTGAGCGGATCGCCGGCACCCGCACGGGCACGGGAATCAGTCCGTGGGCGGCGTGCCCGCCCACGGGTCGGGACCGAAGATCTCGTAGCGGATGTGCTCCGGCGGCAGGCCACGGGCCAGCAGGCCGGCGCGCACGTCGCGCATGAACGGCAGCGGCCCGCACAGGTAGGCACGGGCGCCCTCCGGCAGGGGCAGGGCACCGACGTCGATCGGGCCGTGGTGGCGCGTCTCACCCGCCGCGACCTCGCCGTTCGTGACCGTGCCGGCGTCGGCGGGGTCGTCGTACCAGGTGTGCAGGTGGAAGTCGCGCAGCAGGGCGCCGGCGTCGAGCAGGTCGGAGCGCAGGGCGTGGTGGCGCGGGCAGCGGTCGGCGTGCGCGGCGACGACGGTGCGTTCCGGGCGCAGCCGGGCGGTGTGGCCGAGCATGGCGATCATCGGGGTGATGCCGATGCCCGCGCTGAGAAGCACCAGTGGCCCGGTGCCCGGCGCCAGGGTCACGTCCCCCGCCGGCGGGCTGACGTCGAGCACGTCGCCGACGTTGACCCGGTCGTGTAGATGGGACGAGACGGCGCCGGCGGGCGCGTCGCCGACCGCGGGCACCCGGCGCACGGTGATCCGTAGGCTGCCCGTCCCCGGCGCCCGGGACAGGCTGTACTGGCGGGCCTGCCGGTCGCCGCCGGGCAGCTCGACGGCGACGGTCACGTACTGGCCGGCCAGGTAGCCCGGCAGCGGGTCGGGCCCGACGGGCACGAGGTCGAACGAGACGACCTCCGGGGTCGCCACCGTGCGGGCGGTGACCCGCCACGGGCGCCAGGGATGTCCGGGGTCCGCGCCGATCCGCTGGTAGACCCGGGCCTCCTCGGCGACGAGCGCGGTGGCGAACAGCCAGTACGCCTCGTCCCACGCGTCGTGCGCGGCGGGGGTCATCGCCGCGCCGAGGACCTCGCCCATGGCGGCCAGCAGATGCGTCCCGACGACCGGGTACTGGCCGGGCGCGACGCCGAGCGAGGCATGCCGGTGGGCGATGCGCCGCAGGACGGCGTCGACCGGCGGGCCGGGTTCGCCGAGCAGGTGCCCGGTGAACGTGACCAGCGCCGCGGCGAGCGACCGGGCCTGCCGGCCGGTGGCCTGGTTGCCGTCGTTGAACAGGGCGCGCAGCTCTGGGTGGGCCGCGAACAGCCGCCGGTAGAACGCGGCGGTGATCGGCTGCGCGTTCGCGGCGACGCTGCCCGCGGTGGCCGCCAGACCCGCGGCGCAACGGTCGGTGGGGAGGACGTCCATCCGGGCACCAGCTCCGCTTCTACGGCTCGTAGTAGCAGTACGGGTTTCACCG
>NZ_JALKFU020000294.1 GCF_023242965.2 Frankia sp. AgKG'84/4 | reverse complement strand
CCCCCCCCCCCCCCCCCCCCCCCCCCCCCCCCCCCCCCCCCCCCCCCCCCCCCCCCCCCCCCCCCCCCCCCCCCCGCGGCTCATCCGCTGGTGCTCTCCGCGGGCGACGCCACGGGTTCCAGCGGGGCTTCCGCACTCGGCTTGGAGACCGGCCGGGAGGCCCGGCGTCGCCGGCCCTTCGCCGGCTTGGCCGCCTCCGCGGCGCCGTCCACGACGACGGCGACGCTGTCCGGGTCATCGGAGTTGGCGTAGACCGGCGTGGCCTGCTCCCCCGTGTCGGCCGAGGAGTGTCCGTTCTCCGCGGCGGCCGGCTGCTGCTCGCCGGACAGCGTGGTGCTCGCCGCAACGACGTCGACCGGCCCGGAGACGCCGTCGGCGACGGCGGTGCGCAGTCCGCCGACGGCGGCCGCGACGACCGGCGTGCCGCAGGCCTGCGCCTCCAGGGCGACCAGACCGAAGCTCTCGCTGTGGCTGGGGACCACCACCGCGCTCGCCGCCCGGTACCAGTGGGCCAGCTCCCGCTGCGGCGCGGGCGGGCGGAACTGCACCAGATCGGAGATGCCCAGCTCCGCGGCGAGCCGCACCAGGGCGTCGGGCTGCTCCAGCCCGGATCCGCTCGGGCCGCCGACGACGGCCACGGTGAGCCGCGAGCGCCGCGTCGGATCGCGCCGCACCAGGTCCGCAGCGGCGTGCAGGAGCAGGTCCGGTGCCTTCAGCGGCTGGATGCGCCCGACGAACAGCAGCACCTCGCCGGCCGGGTCGAGCCCGAGTCGCGCCCGGGAGCGCGCGATGTCGCCCGGGGCGAAGATCTCCAGGTCGACGCCGGGGGCGACGACGTCCACCCGCTCCGGCGACGCGTCGTAGAGCCGGACGAGATGGTCGCGCTCGTCCTCGGTGGAGGCGATCAGCCGGGTGGCGCCGGCGATGACCTCCTGCTCGCCGCGCAGCCGGCCGGGCGGCTCGGGCCGGTCCCCGGCGGCCAGCGCCTCGTTCTTGATCTTTGCCAGGGTGTGCGAGGTGTGTACGAACGGAACGCCCCACCGCCGGGCGGCGGCGAGCGCCACCTGGCCGGACAGCCAGTAGTGCGAGTGGATGACGTCGAACCAGCCCGGTTCGTGCCCGGCCTCGGCGCGCAGCACGTCCGCCGTGAACGCGCACAGCCAGGCGGGCAGGTCCTCGCGGCGCACCTCCTCGAACGGCCCGGCGTCGACGTGGCGCACCGTGACGCCGGGAACGAGTTCCGCCGACGTCGGCACCCGGCTGCTGACCGCCCGAGTGAACACCTCGACCTCGACGCCGAGCGCGGCGAGCTGCCGGGACAGCTCGACGACGTAGACGTTCAGACCGCCGGCGTCCCCGGTGCCCGGCTGCTCCAGTGGGGAGGTGTGCATGGACAGCATCGCCACCCGCCGGGGGCGGTGACCGCGCTCCACCTCCGCACGGCCGTCGGCGGCGCTTCTGATCAGGCGCACCCGGCACCTCCGTATCCTGCGTTTATCGCCGCCTGGGACGTCCGCCCGGCACGACTCGTCCCGCTCTGCAGCGACACGACATCCACCGTTGTATCCGGGCGGTTGTCCGGTCAACTGGTCGGTCATGGGCTCACAACGACGCCGGCGGTCGAGGAAGTCCCTGTCCGTGCTGGTCAGCATCACCCCGTCGAGGTCGGTCCCGGTCGGTAGTGTCACCAATCTGTAACGAACTAGACGCCGGTGCGGGCCTGGGCACCGGCCTCACGCACCACTGCGACCGGTGCCCGAACCGGCCGCGGCGGTGCGGTCTGCGACGCTTGGCGGGTGTCGAAACCCCGTCCACCGCGCCTCGCGGCCGGCCGGGCCCGCACCCTGGGCCTACCCACCCGGGGCACCACCGCGCCCAACCGGCTGCGGCGAATCGACCGGTGGATCCTGGACAGCACCGGGCCGCTGCTGCGTGGCAGCGCCGAGCCGCTCGTCGTCGACCTCGGCTTCGGCGCCTCGCCGGACTGCGCCCCGCCCTGCTGCGCCGCGACACCCTGGCCGCCCAGCTCGCCACCCAGGCCCCGCTGTGGGCCGCCGCCATCATCGACAGCGCCGGGGCGCCGCAGGCGTGCGGCGAGGCCGTCGACCTACCGCGGCTGTGGTGCTGGCGCCAGGCCCAGACCTGGCTCACTGCCCTGCACGGGCGCGGCGACGTCGGCGTCCTGCAACGCCACCTCGACGAGGCCGGTGGCCAGGTCGGCACCCTCGTCGTGGAGATCGCCGCCCGGTCGGCCCGGCTCGGCATGAAGGTCAACCTGCGCGAGGAACAGCGCCGCGCGCTGATGGGCTGGCTGCAGTCGCTGGCCCGCATCGGCAGGGGCACCGGTAAGTTCGCCCGCCGCTGGGAGGCCGAGGCCCGCGCCCAGATGCCGACGGCGATGGGCGCCGTGCCCATCTGGATCATGCCGATCCACCGGGTGCTGCAGAGCTTCGATCCGCGCCGCACCGACCTGTTCGACGTCGTCATCGTCGACGAGTCCAGCCAGTGCGACGTGCTCTCCCTCGGCGTCCTCGCGCTCGGCCGCAAGGTCGTCGTCGTCGGCGACGATCGGCAGATCAGCCCCGCCGCCGTCGGCGTGGAGCGCAGACGCGTCTTCGGACTGATCGAGGCGCATCTGCCCGGCTTCGCGCAGCGCTCCCTGCTCGACCTGGAGGCGAGCCTCTACGACACCGCGACCAGAGTGTTCCCCGATGTGGTCCTGCTGCGCGAGCACTTCCGCTGCGTGCCGGACATCATCGAGTTCTCCAACCGGTTCTACGACGGCCGCATCCTGCCGGTCCGCGAGGAACGCGACCGCGGCATCGGCGCGTCCGTCCGGCCCGTCCTGGTGCCCACGGGCGCGCGGACCAGCGGCCAGTACGGCGACACGAACGAACCCGAGGCGGCGGCGCTGGTCGAGCGGCTCGTCGCCTGCTGCCGGGACCCGGCGTATGACGGCCTGACGTTCGGTGTGGTGACGCTGCTCGGCGCCGGTCAGGGCCGGCTGATCGAACAACGCCTGCTCGAACGACTGGGCAGCGACGACTTCGAGCGCCGCCGGCTGCGCGTCGGCGACGCCTACCACTTCCAAGGCGACGAACGCGACGTCATCTTCCTGTCGGTCGTCGCCGACGACGCGCGCTACGCGGCGGTCAAACGGTACGACCAGCAGCGCATCAACGTCGCGGCCAGCCGGGCCCGCGACCAGCTCTGGATCTTCCACTCGGTGGATCCGGGCACCCTGCATCCCGACGACGTCCGCGGCCAGCTGCTCGTCTACGCCTACGGCCTGCGCGATGCCCGGCAGCAGGCTTCATCGCTCGAAAAGAAATGCGACAGCGACTTCGAGCGCCGGGTACTACGCCAACTGTTGGCTCGGGGCTACCGGGTCCGCCCGCAGCATCAGGTCGGACGTTTCCGGATCGACCTCGTCGTCGAGGGTGACAAGGGTCGCCTCGCCGTCGAATGCGACGGCGACCGGTTCCACGGCCCCGACCAGTGGGAAGCCGACCTGCGCCGCCAACGGGTACTGGAACGCCAGGGCTGGACGTTCTGGCGGGTCCGCGGCTCCGCCTTCTACCGCCATCCCCAAAGTGCGCTGGCCTCCCTCTGGACCACCCTCGACGACCTCGGCATCCGACCAGCGCCGGCGCTCCCAGCCATGGGCGATCCGTCGGCGGACCGTCTCAGGGACGGTGTCGCCCGACGAAGGACCGCGTCGTGGTAGCCCTCAACGCGACCCGCATCGTCGAGAGCGGCTGACTCCTCGCCCGCCGGCATCGGCCGGCCGACTACCAACCGGGCGCGGTTCCTCGGACGGGCCCGTGGGGTGCCTGGCCCGGCGGTTGTGCGCCGGGGGGAGGCGCTGTCGGCGCCATCGCGCGCAGGGCGGCGGCGAGCTCCTGCGTGGGGCGGCCCCGGAGCAGGCCCATGCTCATGATCACGTCAACCCGCAGGGTGCTGTGGTGCCAGAAGCCGCGGTTGCGCCCGCGTGGCAGGCGCCAGGCCCGCCAACCCCTGGCGACCCACGTCGTGCCAGGTACGACCGGCTGGACGACGAGCACGTCATGATGCCCGAGCCGGATGATGCCGGCATGGGCGACCTGCTGCCAGGCGATGTCGACGCGCCGGTCGCCGGCCCGGGCCTGCAGGCCGTCCGGGCCGAGGACCAGCGACGGGCGGTGAAGGGCGTAGCGCAGGCGCCACCACGAGGCCGACAGGGTGAGCACGCTCAGGGCGAGGAACAGCACGGTGAGGAAAAGCGTGACGCCCGGTCCACCGGAGGGATCGAAGATCGCGACGAGCAGGCAGATCACGAGGAACAGCCCGGCGAGGAGCAGCGGGACGCCGAGCGCCAGGTATCTGCGCCAGTGACCCGGGAAGACCGTCTCCGACCCGGTCGGCGGACGTACCCAGGGCAACGGGGTAGCGGGCGGGGTGCCAGCGGGTGGCGTGAAGGCCGGCGGGGCGGCGGGCGGCGGCCAGCTTGGGGGTGTCCGCGCTGAGGGCACGGGGCCGGGCTGGCCCTGGAGCGGCGTCATCCCGCCAGACGGTGGCACCCGGGCCGGTGCCACGGCGGGCGGCGGTTCGGTGGGCAGCCCGAAGCCGCTGGCCACTCGGGTCGCCGAGCCGTCTCCCGGTGCCGAAACGGCGCGACCCTGCGGACGGGGGGTGGACAGGCGCGCGCTGACCTCGGCGGCCCGCTCGGCGAGCAGGGCGCTCACCCCGTCCGGCCAGCTGGGGCCGTCGACCCGCACGCCGTCGGCGAACCAGCCGAGCAGCGTCTCGGGTCCCGGCCGGGCGTCCGGGTCCTTCGCCAGGCAGGAACGCAGCGCGTTGTGCAGTTCTGGCGGCACGCCGGTCAGATCCGGTTCGCCGTGCACGACCCGGAACAGCACGCCGGCGGGGGTGCCGTGGCCGAACGGGCTGCGGCCGGTGGCGGCGAAGGCCAGCACGGCGCCCAACGCGAACACGTCGGCCCCCGGTCCGGCCTCCAGGCCGTTGGCCTGCTCCGGCGACATGTACGCCGCAGTCCCCACGATGTCACCGGAGCGGGTGAGTTCGGTGTGGTCGGCGGCGCGGGCGATGCCGAAATCGATCACCCGTGGCCCGTCCGCGGCGAGCAGCACGTTGCTGGGTTTGAGGTCGCGGTGCACCAGGCCGGCCCGGTGCACCGCGATGAGCGCCTCGAGCAGGCCCGCGGCGAGGCGGCGCAGCACGTTCAGCGCGAACGGCCCGGCCTGCGCGACCGCCTCGTGCAGGGACGGTCCGGGCACGTACTGGGTGGCCAGCCACGGGCTGGTCGCGTCCGGGTCGGCGTCGACGACGGGTGCGGTGAACGCGCCGCTGACCAGCCGGGCGGCCCCGACCTCACGGCGGAAACGGTCGCGGAAGACGGTGTCGTGCGCGAGTTCCGGCCGGATCACCTTGACGGCTGTCAGCCGTCCCGACGGCGAATGCGCGAGATACACCCGTCCCATCCCGCCCTCACCGAGGCGGGCGCGCAGCGTGTAGGGGCCGACGAGCGGCGGATCACCTGGTTCGAGGTCCCGCATGCCCGACCAGGCGAATCGCGGCGATCATCATGCTCCGTGGTGGCTGGGAGGGACCTGTTCTGATGAAACCGGTGCGTGACCGGACAGTAGTACATGTCCCCAAATGCCTACCACCCTGGGTTGCGACCTGGTGGCGCGCCGGCGCTGAACCCGGATCACGTCGCTTCGTCTGTCACCAGTTCGGGTCGAGGACGAGGGTCGCGCTGTGGTCGGCCATCCACCGGTCGAACTCGTCCACGGTCGACAGGCTCGGCTTCGCGGCGAAGGTGCTGGTCAGCGTGGCGAGGTCGGTGACGCTGGAGCCGGGTCGGCTGGAGCCGAGCGTGGTGGTGAGGGCGGCGAGCTGAGGGAGCATGTCGTCGGTGAACGCGGCGTGGTGCTCGACCGCGAGCTGATGGGTGAGTGCTCGCAGGGTGGCGGCGGTGGCCGTGGTGGTGATGGCTTCGGCCGCGAGGATCCGCAGGCGATCGGGGTCGACGCGCCGGCCGCGGCTGGCGCTGAGGGCCAGCTGGAATCCCTGGGTGACCAGGACCGCGGCGGCCTGGCCGGCGATCCCGCCGACAAGCGCACCGAGGACGGGAACGGGAATGACGGTCTGGGCCGCGAGGCCGCCGGCCCAGACGAGGCTCGTCCGGGTGGTCGCGGACGCGCCGCGGGCAGCGAGTTCGGGGGCGTCGATGGAGCCGCGGGCATAGTCGATGCAGGCGGTGGCGATGGTCGTGACGGCGTCGGCGAGGGCGGCGCCGATGGTTGCGGTGCCGAGGGCGGCGGGCAGGGCGCCGGCCTTCGCGGCCACCTGGATGCTCTGGGCC
>NZ_JALKFU020000293.1 GCF_023242965.2 Frankia sp. AgKG'84/4 | reverse complement strand
GTGCCGCGATGCGCGCGGCGCCGGCGCGGGAGGGTCGACGCTCGACGCGGCGTGGGAGCGGATCACGCTCGGCGTACCTGCGCGGGGATTCGGGCAGCGCGCCTGAGTCGATGGCTCCCCCGGCACCCCGGATGGCGGGCTGAGGACCGCGGCAGGCCTGGTCGTGACGGCGGGTATCTGCGCCGCTGCCCCGCGCCGAGGGCGCCCGCTGGGCCGGCCGCGGCCGCGGTCAGGCACGATCGACCTACCATGACTCTCACCGACCACCTTCCCGCCGCGGCCGTCTCGGCCTCCGGCGGCGCCGCCGAGCCCGATCCCGACGCCCTCTACGACGCCTTCACGACCTGGGCCGCCGACGAGGGCCTGGAGTTGTACCCGGCGCAGTCCGAGGCGCTCATCGAGATCGTCTCCGGGTCGAACGTGATCCTGGCGACGCCGACCGGGTCGGGCAAGAGCCTGGTCGCGGTGGGCGCGCACTTCGCGGCGCTCGCGGCGGGGCGCCGCACGTTCTACACGGCGCCGATCAAGGCGTTGGTCAGCGAGAAGTTCTTCGCGTTGTGCGCGACGTTCGGGGCCTCGAAGGTCGGGATGCTCACCGGTGACGCGTCGGTCAACGAGGCGGCGCCGATCATCTGCTGCACCGCGGAGGTGCTGGCGAACATCGCATTGCGGGACGGGGTGGACGCCGATGTCGGCCAGGTCGTGATGGACGAGTTCCACTACTACGCCGATCCGGACCGGGGCTGGGCGTGGCAGGTGCCGTTGCTGGAGCTGCCGCGCACGCAGTTCGTGCTGATGTCGGCCACCCTCGGCGACGTGTCGAGGTTCGAGACGGATCTGACCCGGCGCACGGGGCGGCCCACCGCGGTGGTGAGTTCCGCGCAGCGCCCGGTGCCGTTGTTCTACCGGTTCGTCACCACCCCGTTGCACGAGACGATCGCCGAGCTGCTGGAGACCCGCCAGGCCCCGGTGTATGTCGTGCACTTCACCCAGGCGCAGGCGTTGGAGCGGGCGCAGGCGTTGATGAGCGTGAACGTGTCCTCGCGGGGGGAGAAGGATGCGATCGCGGCGGCGATCGGCGGGTTCCGGTTCACCGCGGGGTTCGGGAAGGTGCTCTCGCGGCTGGTGCGCCACGGCATCGGGGTGCACCACGCGGGGATGCTGCCGAAGTACCGGCGCCTGGTGGAGCAGCTCGCGCAGGCGGGGCTGCTGAAGGTGATCTGCGGGACGGACACCCTCGGGGTGGGCATCAACGTGCCGATCCGCACGGTGCTGTTCACGTCGTTGTCGAAGTACGACGGCACGCGGGTGCGGCTGCTGACGGCGCGGGAGTTCCACCAGATCGCCGGGCGGGCGGGCCGCGCCGGTTATGACACGGTCGGCACGGTGGTCGTGCAGGCCCCGGAGCATGTCATCGACAACCTCAAGGCGTTGGCGAAGGCCGGGGACGATCCGAAGAAGCGGCGCAAGGTGGTGCGCAAGAAGCCCCCCGAGGGCAGCGTCGGCTATGGGGAGCCGACGTTCGACCGGCTCGTCGGCGCCGATCCGGAGCCGTTGACCAGCCAGTTCACCGTGTCGCACGCGATGCTGCTGAACGTGGTGAACCGTCCGGGGGATGCGTTCGCGTCGATGCGCCATCTACTGACCGACAACCATTCCGATGCCGCCACCCAGCGGCGGCTGATCAGCCGGGCGATCGCGATCTACCGGGCGCTGCTGGCGGCGGGGGTGGTGGAACGCCTGGACTCCCCCGACGAGCTGGGCCGCACGGTGCGGGTGACGGTGGATCTGCAGCTGGACTTCGCGTTGAACCAGCCGCTGTCGCCGTTCGCGCTGGCGGCGTTGGAACTGTTCGACCCGGCGGCACCCGGTTACGCCCTGGATGTGCTCTCGGTGCTGGAGTCGACGTTGGACAATCCGCGTCAGGTGCTGCACGCCCAGCTCTCCAAGGCCCGCGGGGAGGCGGTGGCGGCGATGAAGGCGGAGGGCATCGAATACGACCGGCGGATGGAGCTGCTGGAGGAGGTCACCTACCCGCAGCCGCTCGCGGAGCTGCTGGGCGCGGCGTTCACGACCTACCGCGGTGGGCATCCGTGGGTCGGGGACTACGAGCTGGCGCCCAAATCGGTGGCGCGGGAGCTGTTCGAGCGGGCGATGACGTTCGCCGAGTACGTGTCGTTCTACGGGCTGGCCCGTTCGGAGGGGCTGCTGCTGCGGTATCTCGCCGACGCGTACAAGGCGTTGCGGCACACGGTGCCAGAGGATGCCCGCACCGAGGAGGTCGTCGACCTGACCGAGTGGCTCGGGGAGCTGGTCCGTCAGACCGACTCGAGCCTGCTCGACGAGTGGGAACGGCTGTCCTCCCCCGACGCCGCCGGTGAGCTCGCGGCGCCGACGGTGGGCATTGACGAGCGGCCGCCGGCGGTGACCCGTAACCCGCGGGCGTTTCGGGTGCTGGTGCGCAACGCGTTGTTCCGCCGGGTGGAACTCGCCGCGCTGCGTCGCTATGACCTGCTGGGCGATCTCGACGCGGACCCGGCCGGTAGCGGCGCACCCGCGCCTGCCGGTGGGGGCGGGCCGGGTGGGGCGATGTTCGACGCGCAGGGTTGGCGCGACGCGCTGGCGGGCTACTACGACGAGCATGACGCGATCGGCACCGGGCCGGACGCGCGGGGCCCGGCGATGCTGCTGCTGGACACCGACGGGCCGGTGTGGCGGGCCCGGCAGATCTTCGATGACCCGGCGGGGGATCACGACTGGGGGATCAGCGCGGAGATCGACCTGGCCGCCAGCGACGAGGCCGGCGTCGCCGTCGTACGGGTCACGGCGGTCGACCGGCTCTGATACCGCCGGCGCGCGCGGTCACCGGCGGCGGTCGCGGGGGCCGGGGATGCGTCGGCGGGGGTTCGGTGGTTTGGGTCGCCGGCGGCGCGGCGGTGTCTGGGGGCAGCGGCACCCGGCCGATGGCGAGGGTGGCGCCGAACTCGATGGCACTGGCCGTCGCTTCGGCGCTGGGCAGGTCGGTGACCATGACGCTGATGTGCAGGTCGGCGAGCAGAGCGAGGAGGTTTTCGCGCACGGCGTGCGCCCGGTGCTCGGCTGCGGCGGTGACCACGGTGGCCGGCACCGTCCAGGCGGCGGTGACCAGCGGGGTGAGCGCGACGGTGTCGACGGGCAGGGTCGCCAGCAGCGCGAGGTTGGAGTCGGCCGCGCCGAAGTCCGCCAGGCACACCCCGACGTCGTGCGCGCCGATCTGGTTCAGTCGGGTCTGCCATTCGATCGGTTCGAGACCGCGCTCGGCGTCGATGAGGTCCAGGACGAGTTCCCCGGGGCGTAGCCGGCCCTCGGCCAGCGCGCCGCGCACCGCGCCGACGAACGCGGGGGTGGGTGGCACGGCGGTGGGGACGACCAGGTGCACCGGTGGCGGCGTGGGCCCGTCCCGCAGCCGGGGCAGGTCGGCGAGGACCCGGTCGAAGGTGGCGCGGGTGAGCGCGGGGAGCAGCCCGGGACGTTCGCTGGTGGGCACGAGGTCCACGGCGGGCATCTCCCCGATGGCGGGATGCGACCAGCGCAGCTCCACCTGTACTCCCGCGGGCGCCCCGGCGGGCAGGTCGACGATCGTGCGGTAGCGGACCCGCAGGTCACCGTCGTGGCCCTCGCCCCGCAGCGCGCGCACGAGCGCGGCGCGCGGACTGTCGGCCTCCGTGCCGCGCTCCCCCTCGCGGGCGAGGCCGGGGCTGTAGACGGTGAGGCTGCCCTTGCCGGTGCTTTTCGCCGCGTACATCGCGGCGTCGGCGCGGTGCAGGATGCGTTCGGCGGAGAGTTCCTCGTCGGCGTCGGCGACGACGAGGCCGACGCTGGCGTGCACGGTGCGGCGGGTGCCGGCGAGCAGCGCGGGGGCGCGTACGGCGCTCAGCACGCGGCTGCCGACGGTGGCCGGGGCGTCGCCGCCGGGCAGGAGCAGGATCGCGAACTCGTCGCCGCCGAGGCGGGCGACGGTGTCCCCGGCGCGCACGGCGCGGGTGAGCCGGCGCGCGGTCACCTGCAGCAGCCGATCGCCGGCGGCGTGGCCGAGGGTGTCGTTGACCCTTTTGAAGTCGTCGAGGTCGACGTAGAGCAGGGCGAAGCGGGCGCGGTCGCGGTGCTGGGCGGCGAGGGCGCGGCGCAGCCGGTCGCCGAACAGCGCCCGGTTGGCCAGGCCGGTCAACGGGTCGTGGAAGGCCTGGTATCGCAGCCGTTGCTCGCTGATCTCCACCTGGTGCAGCAGGCCGATGTTGTCCGCCAGAATGATCATCTGGCGGGCGAGGCCGAGCAGCGGCAGGGCGAGCAGGACGGCGATGTCGACCAGGCGCGGTCCGGTGCCCACGGTGATGTCGATCAGCACGGTCAGGCCGGCGACGGCCAGCGGCAGCAGGGGCAGGACAGCGTGCGCCCAGCGGGTGCGGGACTGGGCGCGCCGGCTCGGGGCGGCGCGCCCGCTCTGCGGTGCGGGTCCGGTGCGCGCGAGGCTGGCCAGGGTCAGCAGGCAGAGCGCGATGAGCCAGCAGATCAGGTCCTCGAGGCGGACCGTGCTGAGGCCGAGGGTGGCGCTCTGGGCGTTGGAGAGGAAGCTGAGGCAGAGCAGGATGACGCCGACGGCGAGCAGCGCGAATCCGGTGGCGGACTCCGGCCGTCGAAAGATCCACAGGCCGACCGCCGTGCAGGCTGTGAGCAGGCTGACGGCGCAGAACAGCAGGATGACGATGAGCCCCTCGACGTCGACGACGCCCGCGTCGATGATCCGGCGCAGGAACAGCGTCCAGGCCAGCATGCCGGTGGAGCTGACCACGATGAGGCCGTCGAGCAGGGTGGCGATCCACCAGCGGGGTCCCAGCGGCCCGCGGGTCGCCTCGGGCGGGCCGTCGCGGCGCGCCGGGTAGCGCAGCAGGGCGAGCAGGACGAGGACGAGCGGGACGATGATGGTCAGCTGCGGGTAGGTCAGCCGCCCGCGCGTCGGGCCGGTGACGGGGATCGCGGCGAGCAGGTACCACCAGCCGGCGAGGTCGATGAGGAGCAGGGCCGCGGCGAGCACCCAGCGCCACGACCGGTCCCCGGGGGCGGCGAGGCGGGCGGTCCAGGCGGCGGTGAGACCGCCGAGCAGACAGACGCCGATGATGATCAGGCGGGTGGTCATCTCCGCGGCGTGGCGGGGCAGAGCGGCGACGGCCACGACGGCCACGCAGATGCTCAGCGCCGCGACGGGGGTCCAGAGTCGCCACAGCGACGCGGCGCGTGGCCGCGATCCGTGGTGGGTCCCCGGCGAGTGCGGCGGGTCGGGGCGCGGCGGGTCGGGGCGCGGCGGGTCGGGGCATGGCGTTCCCACGGCCCGGGGCTGGTGCTCGGCCTGGGGCCGCGGCCGGACCCGCCATCTCGCGACCACCTCTGGGGCATCGCCCGCGGCGGCACCCTTCTAACTGTTCGGAGGTGACCGACTGCGCTGGGCAAGGGCTTGTGCGGTGGGTCAGGAGTTGTGTACGGGGAACGCCGGCACGGACGGGCCCCCGACACGAGTGTCACCGTGCGACCACGGCCGGGGCGACCGATTGGACCGGTATTGTCCCATTGTGAGTACCGTGCGGGTCTTCCTGCTGGATGACCATGAGATCGTCCGCCGCGGAATCCGGGAGATGCTCTCCGAATCCAGTGACATCGACGTGGTCGGCGAGGCGTCGACCGCGGCCGAGGCGTTGCGCCGGATCCCGGCCACCCGGCCGAACGTGGCCGTGCTCGACGCCCGGCTGGAGGATGGCAACGGCATCGACGTGTGCCGGGACCTGCGCAGCGCGCATCCCGACATCGGCTGCCTGATCCTCACCTCCTACGACGACGACGACGCCCTGTTCGCCGCCATCATGGCGGGGGCGGCCGGCTACCTGCTCAAGCAGATCAAGGGCACCGACCTGGTCGGGGCGATCCGCACGATCGCCTCCGGGCGCTCCCTGCTCGACCCGGCGGTCACCCAGCGGGTGCTCACCCGGCTGCGGGAGGGGCCGGTGGAGGACCGCAAGCTCGCCGCCCTCGGGGAGCGGGAACGTCAGATCCTCGTGCTCATCGCCGAGGGCCTGACCAACCGGCAGATCGCCGGGCGGATCCACCTGTCCGAGAAGACCGTCAAGAACTACGTCTCGGCGATCCTGGAGAAGCTAGAGCTGTCCAGCCGCACCCAGGCCGCCGTCTACGCGACCCGCATCGACAAGTAGCCGCCCTCGACGGGTAGCCGCCCTCGACGGGTAGCCGCCCTCGACGGGTAGCCGCCCTCGACCCACGGGTTCGGGGGGGGGGGGGGGGGGGGGGGGGGGGGGGGGGGGGGCGGGGGGGGGGGGGGGGGGGGGGGGGGGGGGGGGGGGGG